>CALMUT010000217.1 GCA_937872925.1 uncultured Myxococcales bacterium
TCACGCCGCCCCAGGGGAGCTTTGGCACTCCGAGCCCCCGCGCCGAACCACACAAGAAGCCGCTCACGCCGCCCCAGGGGAGCTTTGGCACTCCGAGCCCCCGCGCCGAACCACACAAACAAAAACAAAAACGGCGTGCCCCGAGGGACACGCCGTCTTGTTCGTTGCGTCAGGCCTGAGGGATCAGGTCCCGCCGCTGGCGCTTCCGCTGGCGCTGGCGCTGGCTTTCACAGAGACATCGACGGAGGCGGACGCCTTGAGGCTGGCCTCCATCTTGGCGGCGAAGCTGGCACCAAACTGCGCCAGACAACCGGCAGCCGCCGCAACCTCAGCGCCCACGTCGATGGCTTTCCCGGCGACGTCAACGGCCGCCTTGGCGACGATTTCACCTTGCGCGACCACGTTCAGGATGGCCGGCAGGTTGGTTTCGAGGGTTGCCGTGAGGGTGGCGTTGCCGTTGGCTTGGATCTTCACGCTGGGCGGCGTGCACTCGGCCGAGATCGAGCCCTGACCGTTGCAGCCGGCCTTGCACTCGGCGTCGATGTCGCACTCGAGGGGCTTGAGTTCGGCTTCGCACTTGGGGGCTGTGAGTGCCACGGAGCACTCGCCCTTGCACGTGGCTTCTGCGCCACAGTCGATGTTCGCGGTCGCAGCGAGCTTGCACTCACCCGTGCAGGTGCCCTTGCAGCTTCCACCGCAGCTGCCGTTGGCTTGCGCAGTGCACTCGCCTTCGCATTTTCCGGCGCAGGTCGTGCCGCTGGAGGTGTTGCCGTCGCAGGTCCCGTTGCAGGTCCCGCCGCAGGTGCCGGAGAAGTTGGCGCTGCACTCGCCCTCGCAGCTGCCGCTGCAGGTGCCTTCGCAGTTCGCCTTCACCGTCGCCGAGCCCTGGCAGGTTGCGTTCGCTTTGCATTCGCCCTCGCACTTGCCCGAAAGCTCACCGGGTTCGCAGCGCGCCTCAATGCTCGGGGCTTCGCACTTGCCCTCGACGTCACAGCTGGCCTCGCAGTTGAACTGCGCCTGAGCGTTGACTTCGCACTTGCCGCCTTCGATGCTGATGGCCAGCTTCCCGCTTGCGGCAATGGCCACGTCGAGTGCCGCCGATGCCTTGTTGCAGGCTTCCGTGACCGTCGCATCTTCCACGTTCTTCGGATCTGTGATTTCCGGTGCCGTCGTGTCGCCCAGGTCCTTGGCGATATTGGAGCACGCGACAGCGAGGCTGCCCTTCATCTCGCCCGAGACCTTGACCAGGGCGTCCACGGAGGCCTCGAAGGCCTTGGCCTTCGCTTCGATGTTCGCCTCGCAGCTGCCTGCGTTCTTCAGATCTTCCGCGCTGCTACAGCCGCCCGCGAGGGGGACGATCAGCGCTGCTGCCAGGGCGGGGCCGGCCAAGAACCGGAAACCATTGCTTTTTTTCATTTCAAGCACTCCTATTTTTTGTCGATCAAAGTGGGGGCTTGCCCCGGACTGGTGTTGGACGAGGGCAGCGCGGGTCATATGCAATGGACCCGCGAGTGCCGGAAATCGGCTCACTTTGGCCAGCAGGCCGTCTGGGGTGAGCCTCCGAATTGTTGTTGGATTTGCGCGCCGTAGCACTTGTTGAGGAGCAGACTGGTGGCCGGCACCTGGTTGCCGCCGAAGCAGCGCATGTTGAGCCCGCCGGGCGTCTTGGGGCAGCCGCCTCCGATGCAGTAGGTGCCCTGAGTCAGAGGCAGCCCCGTGCAGTCGCAGCTGACACTCAGGTCCAAGCAGTAGCGTTCTTGGGTGAAGTCGCTACCGAGGCACAGGCCGCCGGGGCAGTCCGCGTCGTCGATGCACGGCTCGCAGCTCTTGCCGGCCGCTTCACAGGCGCCGAAGCGGTGCGAACAGGTGGGCACGCCCACGTCCGTGTCGGTGACGGCGCAGGAGCTCGCGGTGCCCCAGGGGCAAGCGCCGGAGACTTCGGGATCGCAGATCACCGTGCACTTCTTGTTGCCCTTGGTGTCTTTGGCGCAGATCTGACCCGCGATGCCCAGGCAGTCCGCGTCGGTCTCGCAGTCGTTGCAATACTCGCGCTTGAGGCAGAGATTGCGCAGCAGCGAGATGGGGCCACAGGAGTATTCCTTGCCGGCGCCAATGTCGGCGGGTTTGACGCAGTTCGCGTCGGTGGGCTTGGGATCCACACCCGTACAAGTGGCCTCGCAGGGCGGGCGGCCCGTGCGCACCGTCGAGCAGAAGAAGCCGGTGGGGCAGTTGCTATCTGCGGAGCAACCCGTGCCGGTGCAGTAGGCGTCCACGTCCCCGGGGCCAGCGCCGATGCAGACGAAGCCCTTGGCCTCGTCGCACTCGCCGGACGTGCCCTCGGTGCAGCGCGTCCCGTACTGGCCTTTGGGATGCACGGTGTCCTTGAAGCACGCTGTGGTCTTTTCCCCCGTGTCGAGCATGCCGGGTTTGCACAGGCCAACCGCAGCGCAGTCCTCGTGGGTGCGGCAGCCGTGCAGCCGGCACTCGCCGTCGACACACTTGTAGCCGCCGGGCTGGTCGCAGGCGAGGGATGCCGTGCAGGCCCCTTCTCGCAGCAGTGGAGGCTCGAGCCCCTTGACGCAGCGGCTCACACCGCCTTCGTCGGTTTCGCAGTGCGCTTCGTACTTCGTGCAGTCCGAGTGCTTGCTGCACGGCGGAGCGCAGTTGCCACTGATGCACTGAAAGCCGCGCTCGACATCGCAAGTCTCGTTGCCCGTGCAGGGGTCGAACTGGCCAGTGAGTCCGTTCTTGGCAAAGGGCAACGTGTAACAGAAGTTGCCTTGCTGGCCGTCTGTGCCGATCAACCCGGCGCAGTTCTGGCCCGCGGGGCAGAACTCATGCCCCTGACAGGGCGCGGCGCAGTTGTTTTGGAAGCAGGTGCTGCCAATCACGGCGCAGGCGCCCGGATCGCATTTGGGCTCGCACACGCCGTCGATGAGCACGCCATCGCAGGTGGCTTCTTCGGTGCTGCAGCCGAAGGGTAACGAAAGACCCAGTGCCAAGACCGAAACGATGGTCAGGCGGCGCAAGACTTGGGCGATAAGGCTGATGTGCGTCATTGGGTCTGGATCCTCGGGGCTCGCTCAGGCGGGGGGCCGGGCAAATGTGCCGTCTGCCCCGCCGGGAGCCCTCTTACTCGGGCTTTTGCCATAAGGAAAGGCCCCCCGCCGTGCCTTGACCTGAGAAGGAATACTACTAAGCTGCTCAGGTCTAGCACCAACCGGGAGAGGTGCATCTCATGCAACGACTCGTATCCATTGGTTTTGCCTGCATCGCCGGCTTTGCGCTGCTTGCCTGTTCCTCCGAAGCAGACCCGCTGCCGACCGGAGACTTTTACAAGGGAGAGCAGGTCAACAATGGCGCCGCCGGCGCCGGCAGCAGCGCCTTCGACCCTCCCTTCAAGGCGGCAGAATACCCCGCGGGCCCCTACGGGACCAACGTTGGGTCGACGATCGCCAACTACAACTTCCGCGGTTGGCTCAAGCCCGTCGACGCCGGCTACGACGACACGAAGTTCGAAGACGTGGCGATGTCGGACTTCTTCGATCCCACGGGCGAAAAGAGCATCAAGATCATCATGCTCAACGCTTCGGCCGTGTGGTGCACCGTGTGCCGTGCGGAGTACAGCAAGTTCAAGGCCGAAGGCACCTACCTCAAGTACCGCGCCATGGGCGCAGAGTTCGTCAGCGCCATCTTCGAGGACGCCAAGAATCCGCCCAACCCCGCCAAGCCCGGCGACCTGTCGTACTGGGGCGTGACCTACAGCGTGGAGTTCCCGATGATTCTGGATCCGGGTTTCAAGCTCGGTCAGTTCTTCACCGCCGACGCCACCCCAATGAACCTCTTGATCGACGCCAAGACGATGAAGATCGTCGGCAAGTACCTGGGTGGCGACACCACGGCGATGTTTGCTCAGCTTGAGAAGTTTGTCGCGCAGAACTGAAGCAGCACCCAAATCGCACTCTTCGCCGCCGCATTGGGAAACCGATCCGGCGGAGAATGCGTTTGTGCTACGGGAGGATGAGATGAAAGCCACGACGACGACCCTCTTTCTGACCAGCGCTCTTTTGGCCGCGGCTTGCGGCGGCACCCCCGCTGCGGGACCGACCACGGCCGCGGGCGGCAGCGAGGCCACGCCAAGCGGCAGTGGCGCCGAGGGTGGAGGGAGCGCGGCGGAGCCCAGTGGTCCCCGGCCCCCAGACTTCGAGCTGCCGACTCTCAAAGGCGAAAGCGTGCGCCTGAGCGATCACCTGGGCAAAGACGTGATCCTGATCGACTTCTGGGCGACCTTCTGCGACCCCTGCCTCACGGCGATGCCGCATCTGGACGAGCTGTACAAGAAGCACAAGGACAAGGGTTTCGTCGTGCTCGGGATTTCCATCGACGGGCCCGACTCCATCGCCGAAGTCAAAACCACCGTGTCCAAACTCGGCGTCAGCTTTCCGATCTTGCTCGACGCCGAGACGCGGGTGGTCGCGCTCTACAACCCCAAGACGAGCGCGCCGTACTCCGTCTTGATTGGCCGCGACGGCGGGATCTTGACGAAGAAGGAAGGCTACACCACCGGAGACTCCGGAGCGGTGGACCGCGACGTGGAAGCGGCGCTGGCGAAGAAGTAAGTCGGCGCGTGGGCGCGGGCGTGGGCGTGGGCGCGGGCGCGGGCGTGAGAGCGGGCGCGGGCGTGAGAGCGGGCGCGGGCGTGAGAGCGGGCGCGGGCGCGGGCGTGAGAGCGGGCGCGGGCGTGAGAGCGGGCGCACGGGCGCGGGCGCCAGAGCGAGGGCCCGGGCGACATGGGGGGCAGTGTGAAAGAAGTCGTGCCCAAATTGGGCACGATTTAATGAAACCCGCGAAGCCCCTCTGCGGACAGACGCGGAATAGTGGCTGCGGGCGTGAGCGCTAGCGGGATTTGAGCATGCTTAGCTGTGCTTCGAGGGAGGCGATGCGCTCGTTGGCACTGCTTGCGTGGGCCTCTGCGCTGCTCGCTCGCGCTTCTGCGCTGCTCGCTCGCGCTTCTGCGCCACGCGCTCGGTCTTCGGCGCTGTTGGCGCGGATCTCTGCTTGCATTGCGGACTCGGAGGGCAGTGGGAGCACGCGGCCGCTTTCGTCTAGCCAGCGCAGCCAGCGAGCGTCGACGCTCCAGAGCGTGGACTGCATTGGCGCGAGGAGGAGCCCAAGGCGCTCGCAGCGAAGTCTTCCGAGTTCGTCCGGGTGCTTCGGAACGTATTGGGCTTTCAGCGGATCGAGAGCGTAGCCTTCGAAGACCCCAGAAAATGGGTCGAAAAGGAAGTACTCCGCGACGCGGAGCGCTCGGGCGTAGACGCGCATCTTTTCGCCGCGGTCGACCTTCTCGGTCTTCTCGGACAAGAGTTCGACGACCACGTCCGGCGCTTGCCCGCCCTCTTCCCAAACGACCCATGCCTTGCGTTCACGACGAGTGGTATTCATGACGACAAACACGTCGGGACCACGAAAGTCATTGCGGCGAGTTTGGGTTTCGCTGAAGTACAGGAACATATTGCCGCCGACGTAGAAGTCGTCTCGATCGCGCCAGGCGTGCTCCAAGGACTCGATCAGCACGGTCATCTGCTGGCGGTGACGGGCCGTTTCCATCGGCTCACCGTCGTCGGTGACGAGCTGGCTCGATCCGACTGGCTGCATGGGCTCGGACGGCTGGGTCATGGGCAATCCTCATGGTAACCGCAAAGCATCGACCGCGCAGCGGGACGAGTTGCGCGCGAGTCTTGGTGTCCGTCCGTTAGACCGCAGGCGGTCCGCGTTGAGATTCCGCAGCTAGCCGCAGATCGTACCCAAATCGGGTACGATCGTGCCCAATTTGGGTACGATCACGGGAAACAGAAGCAGCCTAAGCACGCCGGCTCGGGCGCCCTCGGGCCGTCGGGCGCCCGGGGGCGGGCGTGAGAACGGGCGCGGGCGTGGGCGTGGGAGCGTGCGTGTGCGCGCGCGTGAGAGCGGGAGCGGGCGGGTGCGCGAGAGCGAGCGTGGGCGAGAGAGCAGCTTCGAAGTGCTGGGCGCGTGCTGCGCAGGAGTGGGCGCCGGAGCGGGCGTGAGTGGGTCGAATTGACCCAGTGTGTCGGAGGGAGGCAGGTGCGGGTCGTGCAAATGCGCGCAGGATGCGCGGTGGGGTGGTGGAACGCGCTTTGCTCTACGCGGCGCGCGGTGGCGCATGCCACGGCCGATTCAACAGGAGCAGTGCATGATTTCGAATTCGCGTTGGTTACCTTTTTCAGCGGCCTTTTTTCTGGCGTCCCTCGCAACGCTTGGGGCGTGCGGTGGGTCCGCGCCGCCGCCACAGGAGCCGGAGGTCTCCGAGCCCGAGCCCGTGGCTGAAAAGGAAGCGCCGGCCAAGGAAAAGGAGGCACCACCGCCCAAGCGCAAGACGGCCAAGGAGCTGATCACGGCCGGAAGCACCTTCATGTTTGTGCTGGCCGACTCTGGCCCCATGGAGGGGCACACCAAAGACTGCGATAAGAAGGCAAAGGGCGACGACGACAAGCTGGCGGCGTGCCTCAAGAAGATCGAAGACGTGGCCGCCAAAGAAGGCATCCGTTTCGAACAGGGCGAGGACGAGTCCTGGTGGTGGGTGTCCTTCGGCGAAGCGAACGGCAAACCCGTCGTCTACAACAAGGTGCAGTTCGACATTGCCTCGGACGCCGAGACGTCGATCACCCTGACCCCCAAGGGCAAGGACATGGGCAAGAAGCCCATGAAGAAGCTACCTGCGGAAATCACCCTCGAGTCTCCGGACGAAAAGACACTGGTGATGAACGATCCCGCCAAGGGCAAGCTCGTCTACCGCGCGGAGTGAGCCCCGACGCGGCGTTACAGCATCTAGTCGAGCCTGGGCTGGGCTAGATGCTGTAGCTCTTCAGCTTGATCTTGCTTTCGCTGTGCTCGCCGAGGCCGAAGTCGGCGGCCTTGGCGATGTAGGTGGGCTCGCGGTTCACCGCTTTGAGAGACTTGAGGCCGTTGTCTTTGCGGGCCGCGTCGATGATCTTCCAGCCGATGGTATCCATGGCCACCGGATCCGTCGACACGTACACGGCGCCGTGGGGGATGCGGCGCTTGGGGTTTTTGTCCAGGGGACCCTGGTCGTAAATCAGCTTGAAACCGTCGGTGATGTGCAGGCGCACGCGGCTGGTGACGATCGGGTGTTTGTAGAGCACGGCGATTTGTGGGCTGGCCTTGTGGGCGTGGTGCTTCTGCGGATTCGTGATGCAGCCGTGGCTGATGTTCTTCAGGCAGCCCGTGTAGCCGCAGATCGAGTGATCCTTGATCTGCGTCATGTCGATGACTGCGGTCGCTTCCGTGAAGAAACGCACGTACTGAGTTTTGACCTTCTCGAAGACCGGGATGGCTTTCATCTTGGTCAGCGAGTTGCCGTGGATCTCCGCTTTGACACCCTTGGGCAGCTTGTTGCCCTTGACGTTGATGCGGGTGCCACGCAGGTAGCTGCCGAACTGTTCGAAGACGACGATCTTGTCCGCGGGCACGCCGAGCTTCAGCAGCCCTTCGACCACCGGCAAGATCAACTCGAAGTTGACGGCCATGGTCGCGCCGCTCTGCCCGGCAATGCCGTTGACCTTGATCGCCACGGTGTCGTTCTTGTGCACGAACTTGCCGAGGGCTTCCGCGATGCTGGACGTGCCCGTGAAGGCGGTGAGCGCCTTTTCGAGCATGGCCTTGGCCACGTCCGCCTTGGGCCACAGCAGGTTGGGCTGCATCAGCGCAGCGAAGTCCCCGCCGCCCTTTTCGACCTTGACGATCTTGCCCGGCGCGTTCATCGGCGAAAAGCCGGCGGGGGGCTTTGCGATCAAGCTCTCGAGCTCGTCGTCCTTCTTGTCCGCGGCAAGCGCCACAGGCGCCAAGCTGGCGCCGGCAAGGCTCGTTGCGGCTCCGAGGAAGTGGCGGCGGCTTAGGTCCGTGTGGCTCATGGGCGGAAGCGTAGTGCAGAGTGGGCCCAAGTGCGAGGGGGGGCGGCCGGTGGCGCACGCGTTTTCGTCATATCTCGCCTGATTCGTGGTTGCCCCGGTGACCAGCGGTTCGTGACGCGGGTTGCCGTCCTCATGTGTCTGGACGAAGAATGCTTACTGTGAAGACGCCCACAGCGCTTGCGTCGATGGTCCGGTACGCGATCGATGCCGCCAAGGACCGCGGTCTCGATGCGAATGCGCTGATCGCTGCGGCAGGACTCGACATGGACGTGGTCAATGACATTGACGGCCGCGTTCCCGTATCGGCGCTGTACCGAGTGTGGGAGCTCAGCGAGGAGCTAAGTAAGGATCCGTTCTACGGCATGCACGTGGCGGAGCGCTTTGCGTCCGCACAGTCGATTCAGGTGGTTGGCTTCGCCGCCCGGACCTCGGAAACCATAGCGGACGCCATCGCCACGGTAGGTCGATTCGCCCGGGTAATGAACGAGTCCACGGTCTTCGAGCTGGTGGACCACGGCAAGCTCAGTGCACTGCGCATTGGTCCGCGACCAGGAACTCCACCTTGGCCGATGGTCTATGCGCAATTGGTGTTGACGGGCTATTGGGTCGTGGGACGCAGTCTGGTTGAGGGCGAGCAGGAACTCGACGGCGTGACGTTTCAGCATGCTGCGCCCAAGGACGTCTCGGAGTATCGCCGCGTGTTCGGACAGACGCCGCAATTTGATTCAGAAGTGAACTCACTGCGCTTTAATTCTGAGTTTCTCGCGCTCCCCTCGAAGTTCGCTGACCCCGCACTTGCCGACTACCTGCGTGGTCGAGCGACGGTCATGATGGCTCAGCTTCCTGCAGAAGCAGAGCTTCGCGACCTGGTGCGTCGCGCCATCCTGCAGAGCTTGGGCCGAGCCGACGACGTTCGCGCAGTTGCTCGGCGGCTGGGCATGAGTTCCCGCTCACTGCAACGTTCACTTCAGGATGCTGGTGCCAGTTTTCAGGAGATCCGCGACGACGTGCGTCGAGCCGAGGCCCTCGCCCTATTCGATGAGCGCATGCTGAGCGTGGGCGAGATCGCAGCCCGCGTCGGCTTCGCCCACACCAGCGCCTTGCGCGCCGCAGTCAAGCGCTGGACGGGCAAGTCGACGCGTGACTTGCGTAGAGACAACACCGTTGTCAGTTGATCCTTCGACTCGGGGACGCGTTCGCCATGGCCGCGCCAGATAGCGACTGTCGCGCGCCACCAAATTGCTGAGGGTCCTATCTGCAGCTAGAATCCGGTTTTGCACGCGCACGGGTGGGCGCGTCGTGCGGTTTGAGCAGCCGCCACATTGCCCCATGACTCCAAGCCTTGCAGGGCGCCGGTACCGACAGCCGGCCTCGATGACCACGATGAACAAGACACGCGCCAATCAATTCTCGCCGCTGAGGTTCGCCCGCGATGGCGCGGTTCGCGCGTTCGGCCTCCTGGCCTCCGTGCTCGCGCTCGGCGTCGCATGTTCCGGGGGCGAAGACACGTCCGTCCCCGTCACCGGCCCCTCGCCCTACGACGACGACACTGAGCGGCTCACGCACTGCGAATTCATTCCCGCCCCAAAGAGGGAGCCAGGCCCCCCACCAACTCCGGGCGCGCTCAAGGCTGGCATCGGATCTCGCTATGTGAAGCTGCCCATTGGCACGCCCATGGGAGGCTACGGTGCGCGCAGCACTACCCTCCTGGGCAAAGGCAAGAGCATCCAGGTGGATGACCGGGCGACGCGTTTTGCGACGAGCTTCATTCCCTCCGCGGGCAGTCACGACGTGCCGAGGGCAGACGCCATCGCCCTCGAAGCGGGTGGGGAAAGACTCGTGCTTCTGCGCGGCGATTCCGTCTTCATCACCGAAGACGTCGTCTTCGCGGTGGAAGACGCGCTCGCGCCCGACGGATCGATGCGTGGTCGCGTGATCGTGGCCGCGTCGCACAGTCATTCCGCGCCGTCGAATTGGCTGCCGAGCTACACATTGCTTCCCGGCATCGACAAACCGCTCTCGCAGCTATTCAAGCGTGCGGTCACGGCGTATGCGGACGCGGCGCGCGATGCCCTCTCGAAGATGCAGCCAGCGCGCATTGGGTTTGCACTCAACCCGCAGTCAGACCTGGCACAAGCCATCAGCCATGATCGCCGCGGCCAAAACAACTCCATGTTGGGACCCGACGGCAATGACGCTGGGAAGAGCAAGGATCACGTCGCCTGGGCCATGCGCATCGATCACTCGGACGGCGCGCCGATGGCGGCGGTCGTTTCCTTTCCGATCCATGGGATCATCGGTTCTGAGAAGAACCCTCTGTTTTCCAGTGACGCGCCGGGGGCGATCCAGAAATCCCTGAGCCACGCCATGGGCTATCCGGTGCTGCACGTGCAGGGTGCGGCGGGTGACTGCAGCCCGGAGTACGTTTCTGGTCGTTCGCAATGCTCCAGCGCCAGCCGGTGTCTCGATATTCCGAACTTGGAAGTCGTCGGAAGCCGGGCCGAACAGGAACTGCGACCGCTGATCGAAAGCATCGAGACGCGCGACACGCTTGCGTTGGAGGTCGTGACAAGAACTTTCTATGTCGGTCACGCCGGCGTCGTGAAGCGACCGGACGGGCGCGAGCTTTTCTACACACCTCCCGGTGACTACTTTGCCGACGGTGAAGTGTTCGACGCTGACGGTGTGCTGCTCTCGCCCATCGACGAATTCAACACCGGGGCTGGTGCGGCGCTGTGCGGCGGTCAGGGACTGGGGATCGTTCCGATGCCAGGTGTCGGCGTTGTGGGTGCCTACGGCTCGTGCAGCGACGTCGGGAAGCTCGCGCCGGCCGTAGCTGAGTTCTTTGACATCCCGCCCGACGTCGAGACGCCCTTCTGTGACACCGTGCGCTCGACTAGCAGCGCCGTACGCTTCGATACCGGCGACGACGCGCCGTTCTTGCTCGTTACCGCGCCTGGGGAACCCACCGCTCCCTATGCCGCGTACTTGCGAGGGCTTTCGCCTGCCGGAAAGGACCACACGCTCTTGCTCGGCTATGCCCAAGATCACGTGGGCTACCTGCTCACCGCCGAGGACTGGCTTTTCGGTGGCTACGAGCCGAGTATCAATGTGTGGGGCCCGCTCGAGGGCGAAATGGTGCTGCAAGGAGTCATCGACGCAGCGAAGATCGCCTGGCCCGCGGAACGCGAGGACCCCGAGGCGGGGACGTCGCGCGCATCTGCGTTTCCGTTTCCACCCGCCGCGGTGGTGAGTCCTGTTGTCACGAACGATCACGGTACGGTGCCGAGTTCGCTTCCCTCTACGATCTTCTTGCCTGACACTGTGGAGGTCCCTAACCAGGGCCAGCCCGCGCCCCAAGTGTCGCGCGCCGTCGGTGCAGCGCGATTCATCTGGCTTGGAGGGGATCCAGACGTGGACTATCCGGACGTATCTGTCGAGCGCGAGGTCAAGCCGGGCGCGTGGGAGTTGGTTAAAGACGGGGCCGACGCGTTCGCCTCCTCGTTGAGTGGCGCGGTCGTGCTCACCTACACACCCGAACCCCTGAAGGATCCGAATCCATCGCAGCACTACTGGGCGGCAACGTGGCAACCAGTCCCTCCGGCGCCGTATTCCCTCGCGGCGCCGTATGCTCCCTTTGCGCTGCCTCTGGGTAAATACCGGTTTGTCGTGAAGGGCGCCGCGCAGATCGCCAGCGGCGCGCAAGTCTACGCGGTGACCAGCGCGCCCTTCGAGGTCGTAGCTGCGCCGCTGGCGACAGCGAGTGCGAAACGCTCCGTCACCGGACTTACGCTTACGGCTCAGCTTGGTTCCGCACCCGGTCTTCGCGCGCTTCGCCGCAAGAATAGCGACAGTGAAATCCCGCTGCTTGGTCCCTGGAATGTCAAAGTGGTGTTCGACGATGCCACCGAAAAGACGCTGACCGTGGAGGCTACGGATTCGGGCGAGGGCTCGCTGGCGCTGACCGCTAGCGAGCTCCAACGCGCCACGAACGTCGAAATTCGCGACCAGGCCGGCAACGGCGGCGTGGTGGCGGTGACTGACTGACCGAGTTGGGGATGGCAGTCACTCAGATTGAGGTCACCTGCGGCGAGGGCGCGGGGTACTTCCCGTGAATCATCCGAGCGCCTGTTCATTGCACGCTCGAGGTGCGTTCAAGGTGGCGACGGATTGTAGAACCACATTGGTCCCTGGCACAGCGGCGAGTTCGTGTCGCAGCTGCTGACTCCGGTGCCTTTTCGGTAGGCGTCGACCAGACTGGCCTGCAGCGCGGCGTCGTTGTTGCACACGTGGTAGTCGGACAGCTTCTCCGACGCTGCGACGACCGCTTTGAGCGCTGCGTCGAAGCCGCCGGAGAAATCCGAACCACTGTCCCAGGTGCAGTTCGGGAGCGCCACCAACACACCCTCGATGTCACCTGCCTGCAGCTTCTTGACGAGCGCCGCGGCGTCATCCGGACCAGTGCACGTCAGGTGCGCGGTGACGTACGCGCTGAGTTCTGCCACCAGTTGCTGCACCACCGTATCGCTGAGCGCGTCCATGCTCAGAAACTTGGTGCCGCACTCGCACGCCTCGTAGGCATTCGCGAGCGCGTCGAGCTCGGCGCGTGGGCCGCTGAGTTCGATCTTGCCAACCGGCACCAGGAACACATCGCCGTTCTTGTCCTTTTCGCCAGGAAGCGTGCCGTGGTTTTCTCGAAACGCGCTGCGCACCACCGTGCCGTCGCACGTGATGTCCAGGGTGGTGGTGGTGTGCGGCGGCCAAAGCGGACTGCTGCGTCCTGCGGTCTCTTTGTAGGCGTCTTTCTGTAGCCAAGTGAAGGTGGCTTGGCACAGGTCGACGCCGCTGTCCCCGGTAGCGCCACCGATGCCACCGGTGCCGGCAACAGAGCCGGTGCCTGCGGCCGGACTCGAAGCGTCGTTGGAGCTACATGCCAAGGTGACGCACAGGGCCAACGCGGCAAAGCCGAGAATACGCTGCATGTCAGTAAACCTACGCGATCCGAGTCTGCTCCGGCCAGAAACATCCGTAGCCCACCGACAGGGCTGCGCCATTTCACGCCACATGCGCGCCAGGGCGATTCTGGCTTGGACAGCCGCTGCGGGTCGCAACAGGCTTGGGAGGTGAGGGAAGCGATGGGCAGCAACGTGTGGGTAATGCGGGGCCTTGGGCAGCTGCTGTTTCTATTGGCGCTGGCGCTGATTGGCTGTGGTGATGGGGAGACGGACGTTGCGGGCGACACTTGGATGCCGCCCAAGCCTGAGGACGGCGTGCCGTTGCTTGGCGCGGATTGCGATCCGATGGTGCCCACGTTCTGTGGACTGCCGTTTCCGTCGAATGTCTATCTCGACGATGATCCGACTGGCCAAAACCCGAGTGGCAAGTCCGTTCGCTTCGGGAAGACGACATTGCCCAAGCCCGTCGGTTCCGACACGCACTGTGCACCGGAACTGCTCTATGATCACGACGGCTTCTCTCCGTCTCAGGCAGCGCTGACGCACCTGCCTGGCGCCAAATGCGACGACTGCGCAACGCCGCACACCATCGAGCGTTCGCTGGCGGACGATTCTCCCACGGTGATGATCGACGCAGACACCGGGCAACGCGTTGCCCACTGGGTGGACATCGACGTCAACGTACAGAGCAACGACGAGACCGACCGACGCCTGTTCATGTTGCGGCCTGCCGTGCGCCTGGACTACGGGGCGCGCTACATCGTCGCGATCAGAAACGTTTCAGACGCTGACGGGGTGCCCATCCCCCCGTCTGCGGTGTTCCAGGCCCTGCGGGACAAACAAGCGCTGAAGTCGGGAACGCCTAGCGAGCAGTGGAGTGCATACGCTCGCCGTGAACTGTACGCAGACATCTTCGGCAAACTGGAGGCTGCCGGTGTTGAGCGCGGCGACTTGCAGATCGCCTGGGATTACACGACTGCCAGTCGCGAGAATATCACCGGCGCGGCGGTGGAAATGCGAGATAGGGCGCTGGCCGCCGCCGGGGACGACGGGCCCACCTTCGTGGTCAAAGAGGTCACGGAGTTTCCAGATCCGACGGCGAGCCCAAACATCCTGCGGAAGATCGAAGTCGTCATGACGGTGCCGTTGTTTTTGACAGCGGCCACCAAGTCGATCAAGAAGGGCGAGCCGCTGGACAACTTGAACCTGAACGCTCAAGGCGAGCTGGTCCAGAACGGCAGCATGGAGCAGGAGGTCCTGATCCTCGTGCCGCGTAGCGTAGAGGGCGGAAAGAAGCATGGCCTGCTCCAGAACGGGCACGGCCTGTTCGGTAACCGCGTGGAGGGCGCGAACGGATTTCTGGCGCGGACGGCCAACGAGTACCAATACATCACGTTCAGTACCAACTACTTTGGCTTCGATGGCGACTCCGTCGCGCTTGCAGCGGAGGGTTTCCTGGGACGCTGTGAAGTCCTGAAGTCATTTCCGGAACGCCAAGTGCAAGGCATGGTGAACCAACTCCTTGCAATGCGCATGATGCTCCGCCGCGTGGCGAAGCAGGGAATCAAAGACGCGTCCGGCAAGGTCGTGCTCGACCCGGCGTGGATTGACCCGAACGTGCGCGCGTATCGCGGCGACAGCCAGGGCGGCATCATGGGAGCGACCTACATGGCGCTCAGCACGGATGTGACGCGCGGATTGTTGGGCGAGCCCGGCATGCCGTACAACTTGATGCTCGTCCGCAGCGTGGACTTCTTAAAGTATGCGCTCTTTCTCAACACGGGATTCGGCTTCAACCCGGTGGCCAATCAGCTGGTTCTCGGATTGGTCCAGATGTCGTGGGATCGGATCGAGCCAGCCGGTTTTGCCCAGCACATCGAGCGTGATCTGCTGAGTGGTACGCCTGCCCATCACGTGATCCTCCACGTGGCGCGCGGTGACCATCAGGTCACCAACTACGGCGCCCACATGATGGCGCGCGCGATTGGGGCGGCGCAGCTCAAGTCAGATGACAGCAAGATGCCGGTCTGGGACAGCTACTACGGCATCGACGAGATCGACGGGCCCGTTGAAAATCGCTCGGTGATGGTCGACTACGAGTTCGGTCTGGCCCCGAATCCGGACGTGAACCAGCCCAATACCGATGGCTGCGACCCGCACGATCGCGTGCGGCTGTTGACGCCGTCGTTCACACAGCAGGACGAGTTCTTCCGCACCGGGCGCATCAGTTGGCACTGCAAGGGCGCCTGCAACTGCAGCGACGACTCGCCGGACGACAAGCAGGAGGACGGCTGTGAGCACAGCTACCAAGATCAGTGCAAGTGAGATGTTGCAGACCGGGGGGTGCAGGGTGTCGGTATTCGGCCGGACGCTGTTGGCGCTATCGGCAGTGCTCGTGGCGGCATGTGGCAGCCAAGACGCTGAGACCAATCTGACAGACGACGGTGGCAGCGATGCTTCAGCTGCACAGGCGGATGCAACCGCCGGGCAACCCGACGCCTTGCAGCCGTTAGATTCGTCGCTGCACGATGCGTCTGGTATTGACGGCGGCGCGGGAGACGGCGCCGCCGGCGATGCGGTGGTCACCATGGTCTCCTTCAACTTGCTCCATGGGTTTCCGTCGTTCACGGACTTGGACAAGCGCACGCAAATGGTGATCGACTACATCAAAACGCAGCAACCCGACATCATCGCGGTACAGGAAGTGGGACGCACGCCGACGCTCGAAAACCGGGCCAAGATCATCGCGACGGCGGTTGGGTACCACTGGGATTTCGAGGTAGCCAGCGGAGTCGGTTTCGTATTCGAAGAGGGCCCGGGAGTCCTCAGCCGTTGGCCGATCTCCAGCCGCAAGCCGCTGCAGTTGCCGCACGTTAACGGGTTCGAGGTGCGCAAGGCGCTTCGGGTGCGCATTCAGTCGCCCTTCGGCGGCATCGACGTGACCAGCACGCACCTGACGACCCAGGACCCAGAGAACATCAAGGCGGACCAAGCGTTGGCCGCCCACGCACTTACCGCGCAAGACCGCACGGGACTTGCCGGGTTCTTCGCGGGTGACATGAACGCGACGCCGGACTCGCTAGCGATGCGCGTATTGCGGGGCGCCGCGACGCATGCTGGCAAGACGGGTGACTTGGTCGACGCTTGGGGCGCGGCCAACCCCAGCGATCCGGGTCTGACCGCGTCTTCCAGCGCGTTGGATCGACGCATCGACTATGTGTACGTCGTGCCGGGAAGCAAGGGTCCGGGTGAGGTGCTCAGCTGCCGGCATGTCTTGGATAAGCCAAATGGCGGGCTGTTCGCGTCGGACCACATTGGTGTCGAGTGTCGGGTGCGGATCAACTGAGGGAAGCTTACAAGAAGAGCGAGTTGAAGGATGGCGGTCGGCCAGTGCTTGGTCGTGACTCTCACATAAAGAGCGAGTCGAATGGCGGACGGCAACGGGGTGGCGGCAAAGTGCCGGGCGATAGTTCCCCGCGTTCGTCCAGTGTCTTCAAGAGCTGGCGGTACTTTGCGCCTGGAGAGTCGAGGAGCACCACCATGCGATCGCCTTCAGTCTTGGTCATGGTGCCGCAGACTCGGGCGTGGGCGGACCCACGCGGTGCTCCAATGAATCCGTGCACGACGACGCTCTGTTGGTCGGACTGCGTGCCTTGTACCGGGAAGTGAAACAGGTGAGTGAACTCGCCCTTTGCGATGGTTTCGTTGATGTCCGCACGGTGCCGCCGAAGCCACCACCGGCCGCACCGCCCGCGACCGCAGCGGCGCCATCATGCGCGTCGGAGCTGCAGCCGAGCCCAAGCAGCATGCAAGTGCCGAAAAGCCACGTACTCACCCGCATCGACAACACGGGGTTTCCGAAGCGTCGTGCGCTGGGGGTGACCGCGGAAGCGACACCTCACCTTGCCGGCTCAGGCGGTCGTAGTAAGATCGTGCCATGGCCTTGTCGATTGACGAGCGGCAACATCGGTTCTCGCACGCAGAATATCTGGTGCTGGCAGAAAGCAGTACGCTCCGCCTCGAGTACTGGGCTGGCCGAATCCTCGACATGTCCGGGGGCTCCCCACAGCACTCGCGCATCTGCGCAAATCTGCTCAGAGTTCTGGGAAACCAGCTTGCGGGTAAAGCCTGTCAACCGTACGACTCCAACCTGCGTGTGCGCTCGATTGCCGCCAATCGGACCACCTATGCCGACGTCACCGTCGTTTGCGGAGCGCTGGATCTCGATCCCGATGATCGTGCGGGCCATACGGTGTTGAACCCATCGCTCCTAGTCGAAGTCCTCAGCCCGACGACGGAGCGCGACGACCGTGGTGCGAAGCTCGATTGCTACAAAGCCATCGCGAGTGTGCGCGCCATTGCGCTGGTCGACCAAGAGCGGCCTGAGGTCACGCTTCACTCGCGCCAGCCAGACGGCTCCTGGAGACAGACAGTGCACACCACGGGAGACGTCGAACTGGCTGCAATTGCGTGCCGCCTCCCGCTCGATGAGATCTACGCGGATCTGCCACCAGGCTGATGCGCGGCTTCACGGTCCGCGGCGCGGATGGCGGCGGGGGGGGTTGGGCCTTGCCAGAGTCGCCAGAGTTACACGCATCAGCCCGTTCTGCTGTCCACGAGCCTTCGCCTACGGACTCCCGCGCCGAACAGCCGCGGCGCGTGGTGTCCCCCGCGCGGGGGGATAGACCGGTGAGGGGGTGGCGCGGGGCGTGGGAAAATCCCCGCCGCGGGCCCCCGCGGCCCGCCCCAACCCCCGCCAGTCGCGACGCCATTTCCGCCATCGCCTGCTTGTGGTCGGACACCTGGCTTTCCATCATGTCCACCCAGCGTTGCTGTCGTTCGGCCCGAGCCAATAGTTCGGAGCGGGCTTCCACCTCCCGCGCCGTCGTGGTCAGCACCTCGTCGTTGATGGCGCGGGCGACGGTCCCATTCGTGCGCAGGGCCGTGAGTAGTTCGAGCACGTGCCCAGCGCCGCCGCACAACAGGGCGACCATCAGGGCGTGCAGTGAGTCCAGCGCCAGCCACTGCGTGCCGCTCACGCCTGGTGCGGCGCCGAGTGCCAAGCCCGCCACGGGCCGTTGCGCCAGGTAGAATTGCCGTTAGAGACACCGGGGACGCACAGCACCATCCATGCCTACCCGGCACCGCCACCAGGCGGCGCCAAGCGCGGGGCGACTGCGGTTCCCGTGCAGATCCAGCTCTTGCCGTCCGCGCGGCAGCTGACGGCGACGACCGCGGTTGCGCCTATGCGCGCGGCGGCTTCGCGGACGCCAAGTTGTACGGCGGCCTCGTTGCAGCCACGCGTGCAGTCCGCAACGATGTTCGCGATCGCGACGGTTCCCGCGGGGCGCTCGGTCAGTGTTTCTACGGCTTCGGATGCCACAGCCGGACGCTGCGTGGCGTCTTTGCCTCGGGTGACCTGGATGCGGATGCGCCAAGCCACTGTCGACGCATCGGTGTCGGGCTCGTCGGGATCGGATGCGGCGCCTTGTGGCGGCGTCGCCTCGCCAGCTACGGCTTCGGGCGCGACGGGGCTCGATTCGACTTTCGCACGAGCGACCGTGCCTTCGCATGCGATGTGCGTCGTGGTCACGCTGCGCACCTTGTCCTTGCCGTCTTTGGTCTCGGTGCGAGACTTCGTGTCCGTGTCCTTGTCGCAATCGCGCTCCGCCAGCGCTGTGCCACCCACTTCGGCGACCTTTCGGCGCAGCGTATGCACTAAGCGCGACTCCGAGCACAAGATATCGCTGAGCAGCACGTCGTGCCACTCCACGTCTCCCGTACTCCTGCTGCAAGACGCTCGGACTTGACCAATGACTTCGTGATCGTCCGGCAGCTTGACGAACTCACGCACTTGACCGGCAGTGACGACCGGCGGGTAGCGCGTGCCCGTATACGACGCGCTGCTCATCACGGTGCCGCAGCCCGAACAAGAAAGGGCTAGCAGCGCCACCTGCGCTGCGGCGAGGGCGTGGCGGGTGTGCGGCTGTTGGTACTCCGGTGCATGGTGCATGTGGCATGGCTCCCTCGCTGGTCCAGCACCAGCGCAGAAATTCCTGTTCGAAACGCGGGGCGTGCCAATGCACTCATGATGCCAAGAGCGTGCACGTGCCCGGATTTGGCAGCGCCGCCGCGACGAATCGCGAAGACCGGCGCGCCGCGCGCGTGGATTCGTGAACTTTCGGTCTAGGACAGTGTGTGCGCGTCGCGCACAGGCGCTGCCCCGGGGGCGCGTCTGCGCGTGGCGGCCGTTCGGTGCAGAGTCGCCGTAAACGAAACGCTGGGATGAACACGCTGTAGGTGTAGTCCGTCTTGGTTCCGAACGGGGGTTGCCCTGCGTAGCCGGGCGGTGGCGCGCCTTGTGCTGCGGGCGGAGGATTCTGCGTCCCAGGGCGACGCCGGCACAGAGGCTCAGGCTGGTGATCTGCCTCCTGTGGCACTGGTGTAGACCGCGCGAATGCGGCGGCCAAATGTCGGTTCGTGCGACTACAGCCGGAATACAGCGTCGAGACGCGCGCCCTCGAAGGGCGGGAACACGCGGCATACGCCGGCTACGCAGCGCAGGGCCCCGCGGCGCTGCCCCGCGAAAAGCGACACGCTGCTGGCGCTGCTGAACTTGTAGGTCAGCTGCGCGTTGAAATAGGTGTCGGGCGTTTGCGGGTTGGTGTCGTATTCGACGCCGACGGCAGCAGAGACTTCCGACGCAATGTCGACGCCGGTGAGGTGCTGGCCCTCGAACCAGGGTTCGTTTGCTCCGCCGAAGGATTGCCGGCGGCGACGGTGCCAGCCTTGCAGCTGCAGCGAGTAGGGACCGGAGAGGTGCCGGATGATGTCGTAGCGCGCGTAGGTCTCTTGATAGAAGACGTGAGTCAATCCGAAGCCGTCGTTGATCAGGCGATCGGTTTCGTCGATGCGCCCGCCTAGGGTCACGTTCGCGCGGCTCTTGCGTTTTTGGCTCGTGATTTCCGTGCCTGCTGCGAAATCCCAGACGCGGTTTAGGTTCTGATCGCTGATTTCACATTCGTCGTTCGAAACGCTCTCGGCCCAGGTGTAGTAGTGGCCCACCCAGGCGAAGAGGCTCTCGGCTTTGCCCACGTGCACGTCGCTCTTGGCGCGGCCGCCGCTGACGCAGGTGTTGAAGCCCTCGAACTCCGTGTCGAGCCAGAACGCGCCGGTGGTGGGCGGCGCGCTGTACTGCACCCCGGAAAACTCTCGCGCGCGGGACAAATCCACGTTGGCGCGCAAAGGGAAGAAGCGGCGGTAGTGCTTGCCCTCGAGCAGCAGGGAAAAGGGCGACTCGATGATGCTGACGGCGGCGTAGACGGCGTAGCCTGGATCGATCAGATCCCGGGATCTGCCTGCGTCGGGATCGTTGTCGTTGAGGGACTGATAGGCGACTTCCAGGTAGGCATCTCCGTGGCCGTCGATGTCCGCAACTTCCACGGACTGGCTCGCGGTCAGCACGCGATCCGCCTGGCGCACGACGTCCGGGTTGAGTGGGTCTTGGCGCACCAGCATGGACGCTTGCGTGCCGAGCTTGAAGCCTTTGGGCGCGACCTCGAATTGCGCCGCAAGAATGCGATCCGGCGCGTAGCTGGGCTCGCGGCGCAAGAAGTCCGTCTCCACGGAGCGCGGCATCCCGGCTTCGCTGATGGCGAGCTCATTTTCCGTCACGCTATCGTCGACACCGATGTAGCGACCGCTGGCTTCGTCAATGCGCAGTGGGTTCATGGAGCCAGCCAAGGCGGTCAGGCGTAGGCGCGTGTCACCCGCCCGGATGCGGCCCGTGGCGCGGGCGCCACGCACGGTGGTGTCGCTGGCAAGTTCGTCGCTTTTGCGCACTGACAGGACGAAGCCGCGGCCGAGCTGCGCGTAGCTGTCGCCCAGCTGCAACTCGATATCTCGCGTGGTGTAGCCGACGTAGTACTTTGCGGGATAGACCCAGTTGATGTAGCGGTTTGACAGCTCGGCGCCGGACTCTTGCAGCTTTTGCCGGAAGAAGACCGGACGCGGCAGACCACCGGGCGGATTGCCGCGCTCTTCGGTTAGATCGAGCGCAATGGCCTCGGGGTAGGGGGAGCGGTAGAACCAGGCGTTGTCGAGACGCAAGCCCGCGGTCCATTTGCCCATGGTGCCCTGGACATTGAGGCGGTTGTACCAGACGCCCCAACCGTCATTGGCGCGGGTGTTGACTTGGTTCGGCTTCGAGTCCCGGTTGTCGACGTTGTAGACGACGCTCGTTGCGTTGGTGATGTCCAATTGCAGCGACTCGCTGCCGACGCGTCCTGCGTCAAAGGCGCGAGCCTGTTCCGTTTGGCAAAGCAAGACCCCCAGAGGAGCCAGCACGAGGACGCGGCGCAGCATGGGTGGACGAGGTTAGCGCTTGGCCAGCTCGGACTCGATGAAGGGCCACATCACCGAGGCTTGATCGCCAATGAACTTCTCGACGACGGTCATCGTCCGGGCCTCCACTACGATGTTCAGCGGCGCGCTTTCCGCCGAACCGAACTGGCCCATTTGGTAGTCGGGGTCTAGCGCCATGGGGTGGCGCGTTTCGTAGGTCTGTGTCCACCCGACTAGGTGGTCCGCGGTGGCGGGATCACTCTTCGCGTCTTGGAATAGCAGGCTGATGATGGTCAACCCCTTCGGCCCCAGGCTGTCTTGGTGTTCGTTCAACGAAGGTTTGCTCGGGCTGCCGCCATGTTCGGCTTTGCAGGCGCCGCACCATACAGCAGAGGTATTCAGCAAGAGCAGCTTGTGGCCCTTGCTGCCGTCCGGATCGTGGAAATCGGCGAAGGCGATGGGCGCAAATGCGGCCGGGTCGTAGTTGCTTGCCTCAGGATTGAGCCACCCCGCGCTGAAGGAGAAGTTGTCGATGGTGTCGCCCTTTTCGCCGCCGTAGGGGCCGGCAGGGTAGCTGCCGGTCGTGCCTCCAGCCGTTTGCTTCAGATCGTCCGGGATGTCCGGGCGGTTGGTCCCGCAGGCGGCGCAGAGCGCCACGGCGACAACGAGGGCGAGACGGCTCATGGCTTCTTTCGAATGCCAAAGGTGCCCAACATGGGGATGCCTTGGTCTGCGACGGTTTCGATCTTGGATCCGTCTGCAGAAACGACGGCGTCGCTGACCTTGCCCCAACCCCCGTAGGGCGCCCAAGACTCCTCGGTGTCGACGCCGTGGATGTAGAGCTCCACTTCGGTCTGGGGTGGGTAGCCGTAGTTATTGGGCAAGATCAGTCCCGCATGTGGACAGAAATCGGTGTCCACGGGAGTGGTGGCGACCAGGCCGTCGAAGCCGAGGGACTTGTCCACGGCTTCGGGCGCTTTGGCCATGGGGATTTCGACTGCGCGGAAGCGCTTTTCGTCAGCGGTGATGAAGTCGGGTTCGTAGGTGATCTTGGATCCCACGGCGACGCGGAGCGTGACTCCCGCACTGGCGGCATCTTGGCCGTCTTTGATTTCTTGGCCCTGAGCGAAGTCGGGGAATCGTGCGGTGACTTGTGGACCCACGTCTACGGTTGCCGAACCGGGCGGCACCAGCAGCGCGAACTTCGCATAGTTCAGGCCGATGGCGTATTTGAACGCGGGCTTCTTCATGTCCAGGGCGGGGTAGATGCCCGGGGAGCAAATCTTGGTTTGTTTGTCGCAGGTCACCACGACGCCCTGGGCGTCGGTGCTGCCGAAGATGCAAATGGATAGACCGCAGACTGTGGTGACCGTGTCAGCCACGGGATTGCCGTCGAGGTCGACCAGCTTGCCGTTGAGGGCGTCGACCTTTTGCGGCGTGACGTTGGTCGCGTAGCCGGGGCCGAGTGCACAGCTTGGCGTGGCGCCGCTGCCCCCTTGACCCGCGGAGCCACTGCTGCCGCCCGTGGCGCCCGCGCCGCCCAGGCCTCCGGTTGCTCCGACGGCGCCTGTGCCGCCGCTACCGCCATCAGAACCACTCGAGCTACACGCGGGCATGGTCGCTGCCATGCCGAAAAAGCCAAAAGCGATCAGGTAGTTACGAAGCAAAGCCATGTTCGGTGTTTCTCCCGGGGGGTCCGCCCCACGCATTGTTTTTTCACACTGCCGTTCGGGCGGCAAGCCACGCAGCCGTACCCAGGTGGACACGCGCAAGTACGGGAGTTTGCAGCATTAGGTTTCAAGGGTGGCGCAGGGCCGGCGGGTGGCAACCTTCGGAACCGCCCGGTTCCCAGGGCTATTTGGCATCGATGCCAGGACACATGGGAGTTTATTGGCGTCGCTTTTGGCTTGCTGCGGCCGGCGGCGTACCATTGAAGTCCATGAGTGAGGCGGGAGCTGCGGGCAGGGCGCGCGTGCAGGCGCGCACGGGGCGCGCACGGGAAGCCTTCGTGCGCGAGCGTTACGGGGCCAACGAGCTCGAGCACTATCATGCCGCTGTCAGCCCTCCGCTACGGGCGCTGTTTGCAGATCGCTCGGACCCCCCGGGGGGATGGGTGGAGTTCCCCTTGTTCGTCGAAGCCAATGTGACAGCGGACCGCTTGTTTGGTCATGGCAACGATGCGCTCAGTTGGGAGATCGGACGCTTCGCCGCCACGCACAACCTCGGCGTGTGGAAAGGCATGTTCATGCGCCACATGCGACCGACGACGTTCATGGGCATCGCCGGCGGACTGTGGGGTTCTCATTATGACGGGGGCAAGTTGCTCTCCCGCGCGCACGGACAAAACGGACTCTACGTGACGATTGCCGACTTCCCGTCGCCGCATCGCAGCCATTGCCTCTCCATCGCCGGCTGGATCCACGGCTCCCTCGAGATCGGCCCGCGCAGCAACATCGCCGTCGACGAAACCGCCTGCCGCGTGCTCGGCGACGACAAGTGCGAGTTTCTGATCAGTTGGGACGACTGAGCCGCCGTGGCGACAAGTACGCCTAAAACAGCACGCCCATGTACCAGCGCAGGATCTGTGCGGTGGAGGTATCCGTCGCGCCGCTGTCGCCCAGATTGCGCTGGATCTCCGTGGCTTCTTTGCCCTGGTAGCCAAGACCGCCAAGGGGGAACAAGACGCCGTATTGCAGCGACGTGAAGAAGCCGCCCATCTTGTCCGGGTCGTCGTTGAGAGCGCCGTCCTTGGACTGGTAGTAGAGCTGCATGTTCAGCTCGATGCCCAGGTCTCGCTTGTGTCCCGGCGTCTGCACGAACTGACTGGCCCGGGACCAGATCGCCGCGAAGCCGCCGCCGAAGCGCTGCCCGTTTTGGTTCCTTAGGAAGTCGTAGTCGACGCTGGGGCGGAAGTAGTAGGTACCCTGCACGCGCCTGAGGATATTGCGGTGCAGGATCAGGTCCACCTTGTAGTTGGGGTGGAAGCGAAAATTCGAAATAGTGCGGTCGCCGTTCTGGTTGAGCAGCTGCTCTTCGCCCGGCGCAATGTTGTTGACTTCGGCGTCACCGGACGACCAGCCGTGCATGAAACCCAGCTTGAGGCGGTCTTCGACCAACTTCTGCTCCAGCTCGAGGGCGTAGCCGTACTGCCGCAGTTTCCAGCCGTTTTCACCGTCTTGGTTGACGTAGTTGCTGCTGTCCGGCTGAAACTGCGTGTTTTCCACGGAGCCCTGGATGGTGACGGCCTCCAGCTCGAAGCGGAACTTCTTGTACAGCAACTGCAGCCAGATGTCCGGGATCCACGCCGAAGCCCCGCGGCGCACGTAGCCCCCAGAAATGTCCTGGGATGCGCAGCCGATGGCCGCGGCGGAATTGTTGCAGCCGCCGCTTTGGTCGTTGGCCAAAAGCTGTCGGCGGTGCACGACGTACACGCCGCCGTTGAGCACGACGGAGCCTTTGGCGAGGGCGAGTTTCGTCAGCTCTGGATTCTTGCGGCGGGTGACGGCGAGAACGTATTGATCGACGTCGTCGAGTTGCGCCAGATCATAAGCCTGGGTGGATCGCTCTTTTTGCGACTCGCTGGTGGCGCCCTCGTTGGCGAAATCCCAAGCACCGGCGAAGTACAGGTCCAAGCTCTTGATGCCGGTGACGAAGAGAATGCGATCGGCCGTGGTCTGGTGATCGTCGTCGTGGCCGTCTCCGGAGTTTGCCAGAATGCCCAAACCCCAGTGACTGGGCATGCGTCCGAAACGCAGTTGCCCCACGGGGGTGAGGTACTCCGCCCACACCCGCTTGACGCGCACACTGTCTTTGAGACTGTTGTCTCCGGTGCTGGGCGGCTCTTGGGTCGCGTCAAACGCGCCAATGGGCGTGTAGCCACCCCGGGGCACCGCGCCATAGCCGCCAACGCTTGCCGGCGTGTTGGCGTACCCGCTGGGCGTAGACCCGAGCACCAGATTGTCGAGCATGTCGATCTGGCTCATCACCCGCAGGTTGTCAGAGATGTGAAGCTCCGGGTTTAGCCGGAAGCGGATGTTCGCGCCGGCCTGGGTCTTGTTCCGGCAGGGAAAGAGCCCTTTCGCCGGGTCGTCGCTATCGCCCACCTGGGCTTCGTCGGCGGTGCAGAGCGAAGGACCCACGCCGGCGCCTTCGCGTGGGATGTAGCGGTTGTCCGCGGGGATCGGCCACAGCGCGGTCCCGGGCGTGTCCACGCGCCCCAGCGAGAAATTGTGAAACAGCTCCGCGCGCAAGCGGAAGTAGCCGTGGATCTCGAAGATAGGACGGGCGTGGGACCACCACTGCTCGGCGAAGACCTGATCCGAATCCGCGGCCGCCTTCTTCGCCTCCGGGCGATCCTTGCCCTGCGCTTTGAGGGCTTGGGTGTCGGTGCCGGGCTGCGGCCACATTGGCATCGGGCCGAGGCCGGGCATGCCCCCCGCCTGCGGTTCCGGCGTGGCGCCCGGTGTGTCGGTTCCGCGCGGACGCGTCGGCGGGAGATCGGGAGGTGTCGCGTCGGGAGCGTCCCCAGCGTCTTCGGGCGCATCGCCGTCTTCGGGCGCGTCCTCTTCCGCAGGCTTCGGCGCGGCACCCGGCTTCGGCGCGGCACCTGGCTTCGGCGCAGCGCCGGGCTTCGGAGCAGCGCCGGGCTTCGGCGCAGCGCCTGGCTTCGGCGCAGCGCCGGGCTTCGGAGCAGCGCCTGGCTTCGGAGCAGCGCCTGGCTTCGGAGCAGCGCCTGGCTTCGGCGCAGCGTCCGGTTTGGCTGGGGCGTCTGGGCCCTCTTTGGGAGCGACGGGCGCTTTGGGTGCGGGTTGCGCTAGCGCAACGCTGCTCGGGATCAGGAACAGTGCGCCGAGCGCGACCGATAGAATCGTCCGTATATGCATCGCGGGCCCGGGCTTCGCTGGCTTGTCTCGCACGGGGGCGTAAATACTGTCAAAGGGGATTTCTTGCTAGCCCCAGCCGCCGGCCGCTGGCCGGGAAAAATGGGTCATTTCGCTGTGGCGGTTCTGGGCACGGCGCCAGGCCTATGCGCCGTAAGCCTTCATCACGTCGGTGCGCAGCTTGTTGGCCGCGGCAGCGGGGATCGGCCGGGTGCCGCTCTGGGCCGCCGCTGGCAAGGCCATCTGGGAAATGGCTTGGGCGTTTTCGGCCAGCTTCTGCTGAGCGCTCCAGCCGCTGGATTCAGGCAGCGAGAGCGCCGTGCGGAAGGCCTCCCCGAGCTCAATCGCGGACCCGTAGCGATGCATCGGGTCTTTGGCGAGCGCCCGCGCGAACAGCAAATCGAGCACTGCCGGCGCCTGGGGCACCAAGCTCGTCAGCGATGGCGGGGTTTCTTCGACCTGAGCGGTGCGCACCATGATCTCGTTGCGGGTTGGGGAGTCGAAGGGCGTCACTCCCGTGATCATCTCGAAGAGGACAATCGCTGCGCCATAGAGATCCGCCCGGGAGTCCATGTCTTTGCCCAGGACTTGTTCGGGCGCCATGTACGCGCCGGTGCCCGGCGCCATGCCACCGGTATTGCGCGCGACGTCAGCGGGAAGGCGCGCGATGCCAAAGTCCGTTAGTTTCACCACGCCGTCTTTGCGTACCAGCACGTTGTTGGGTTTGACGTCGCGGTGAATGATGCCGAGGGAGTGAATGGCTGCAAGCGCGCCGAGCAATTGTGAGAAGTAGTGCCACGCCCGCATGAACGGCATGCAGGGGAGTCCGCCGGGGCGCGCGCGCTGCGCGTAGCGCTCGACGGTGTCGTTCAATGCTTGCCCGTCCACCAGCTCGATGATCAGCGCAAGCTGTCCGTGCTTTTGGTACAGCGTGAAGAAGTGCACGATGTTCGGGTGGGAGAGCCGGCCCAGGGCTTCGGCTTCACCCAGGAACAGCCGCCGCGCGCGATCCCGGCTCTTGAGCAGCGGATGGAGCACCTTCACAGCGACGGGGTGCTCCGGAGTGCCTGCCTTCGGTCCGTCCGGATTGTAGTAGAGCCACGCGCGGTAGACGACGCCCATGCCGCCCTCGCCAATGCTCGGTCCGAGCACGACCTTGCCCCAGCCCAAATCCAGCTCGGAGCCAGGCTCGATGCGTCGCTCCACGACCTGCTTCAGACCACAGAGCGGACAGAAGTCCGCCCGGTCTTCGATGACGTTCCGGCATCCTGCGCAGATGGCCACGGACGGACAATAGCGCGGCCCTTGGCGATCCCGCTAAAAGCGTCATCTTGGGCGCGAAGGCTCAGCTTTCGCGGCTGTCGATTTTTCGGCAAAAACAGCGCAGCGGGTGGTTGGCCGTTGCCAGCCCATCGCCGCCTAGCCTAGCCTTGGCTGTACTCGTATTCAGTGGCAGAACGTGTCGCGGAAATCCGAGGGACAATCGAATGCTCAGACGACCGCCTCCTGTGCCCCCTACTCTGTTCCGGTTTCTCCCCGCGCTCGGCGCCCTGGCGCTGCTGTCCAGCGCGACCAGCCAGGCAGACGCCCAGGCGCTGGAAAAGGAGTTCTCAGTCCAGCGCTTCAACCCGGCGCCCGGGCCGCGCAACTACTTCACGACCCGTGGCGTGCGCACGGACGGCAACATGGCTTGGAGCGCGGGGCTTTTCGCGAACTATGCCTGGAAGCCCTTTGTCGTGCGCAGCTGCCGTTCAGAGACGGATTGTGACGACCCGAACGCCTCGCGACCGACAGATGTGAAGGTCGTTGAAAACCTAGTGACGGCGGATCTGATGGGCTCACTCACGCCCATCCCCCGCGTGCAAGTGGGTCTGCGCGTTCCAGTGACGTTTGTAAAAGGTGAGGGCCTGGAGGAAGACGGCACCACGCCGGAAGACGGGCTGGAGGCCGTAGGCCTGGGCGACGCCGAGCTCGAAGGCAAGATGCGCCTGCACGGCAACATCAATGACCCATTCGTCGTGGGTGGCGCGCTGTTTTTGACGGGCCCTCTGGGCCGGGCCACTGCCAAGAACAAGTACATCGGTGACGCGTCGCCTACGGTCGGGCTTCGGGGCATTTTCGATGGCGAGCAAGGGCCGTTTTCCTTCGGCGGTAACCTGGCCGGCGTATATCGCAGCGAGGGCCGAGTGGGTTCGACCACGCTGGGCCCGGAATTTCGCTACGGCGTGGCCGCCGGTTTCCGGGCCAGCCCGCTGCTGCGCATCATTCTCGACGGGTATGGCGCAACCAAGTTCAGTTCCAAAAATGGCACCAACTCACTAGAGATCGATGGTGGCGTTCAGATCTCGCCGCTGGACTCGCCCTTCGTGATCAGCGCGGGCGCTGGCACCGGGGTGATCGAAGGCGTGGGCGTGCCAGCGCTGCGAGGCTTCTTGGGCGTCATGTACGTGCAAGAGCGCCAAGACCGCGACGGTGACGGCATTTACGACGCTGAAGATCAGTGTCCGACGGAAGCCGAAGACAAGGACGGTTTTCAGGACAGCGATGGCTGCCCCGACCTAGACAATGATGGCGACACCATCAACGACGCCGAGGACAAGTGCCCGATGGAGGCCGAGGATCCCGATGGCTTCCAAGACACCGACGGCTGCCCGGAGCGTGACAACGACGGCGACGGTGTGCCGGACGATCGCGACGCCTGCCCCGACAAGGCGGAGACGAAGAACGGCTACAAGGATGACGACGGCTGTCCCGACGAGCCGGACAGGGACAACGACGGGGTTCCGGACGCAAGAGACAAGTGCCCCGACGAGCCCGAAGACACCGATGGCTTCAAGGACACGGACGGCTGCCCGGATCCCGACAACGACGAAGACGGCGTGCCGGATAACAAGGACGAGTGCATCGAGGAGCCCGAAACCAAGAACGGGTTCCAGGACGAGGACGGTTGCCCGGACGAAGCTCCGGACGACAAGAAAAAGAAGAAGTGACCCATGACAGACCTTTGTCGTTTCATGGCCACCGCGACAATCTGCGTCGCGGTGGGGGCGGGGACTGGATGCAGTGGTGGTGGTTTCTCTCCGGCAGCCGGCGGTGGCGAAGAGGGGGATCATCCGTTGATCGGTGCGAAAGCGCCGGATTTCGACCTCAAGGCACAGTACGGCGGCAGCCGCGCAAGCCTTGCGTCCGAAGCCGGCAAGGTCGTCATCGTCGACTTCTGGGCGACGTGGTGCGACCCCTGTAAAGAGAGCTTCCCGCACTACCAAGCCATGCTGGATCGCCACGGCGGGCAGCTGGCGGTGATTGGCGTGAGCGTCGACGAAGATCCGAGCGGCGTAGCGCAATTCGGACAGCAAACCGGCGTGAAGTTCCCGCTGGCTTGGGACGATGGGCAATCGGTGAGTCGGCAGTATTCTCCGTCGACCATGCCGACGAGCTTCGTCATCGATAAGAACGGCATCGTGCGTTATGTGCACGCTGGATTCCGCTCTGGGGATGAATCGGAGCTCGAACAGCGCGTCAGTGCGCTAAAGTAGTCGCATAGACGCGGCGCACACACGTGTGCGGCTGTGTAGGGAACGCACCTCCGTCGCAGGTTGCTCCAGTATTCGCTATCCTAGATGCAGTGCTGCACGTCGCCTCTCGCCTGCGCCGTCTGCTCACCCTGCTGAGCTGTGCCGCGCTCTTGATCATCAGTTCAGCTTCAGCCGCACCGTCGCACGTCAATCGACTGATTGAACGACTCGAGAATGGCGAAGACTTCCGTGTCCGCGTGCAAGCCGCCCTTGAGCTGGGCAAGACGAAGAGCAGCCAAGCACGCCGGCCTCTGGAGACGGGTCTAGACGATGGCAACGCGGCCGTGCGCGCAGCATGCGCAGCCGCCCTGAAAGTATTGGGCGACGCCGACGCGCTGCCCGCTCTGGAGCGACATAAGAAAGATCCTTCGCCAGCTGTGCGCTCGCAGATCAAGTCCAGCATCGCCGCGCTCAAGGCAGCGACATCGGTATCGAAAGACAAGCCGAAGATACTGCTCAAGCTGGGCCGCATGCGAGACGCAAAGGGCGTGCGCTCGGGCCTGCTTGGAGAGGTCGAGCAGACATCCCGCAAGAAGTTCGAAGAGCTGCCCGGAATTCGCGTGATGGACGCAGAGCCCGACGCGGCCAGCGGACGGCTGCCGGTAGTGATGGTCACGGGGCAGGTGCGTAAGTTCAAGACATCCCGACAGGGCAACAACGTCGTGTACTCCGCCAGCATCGAGTACATGGTCCACCGCATGCCGGAGCAGGCCATTGCGGGCACGGTGAGCGGGTCCGCCAGCACCACGGCGTCTCGAGCCGAATCCAAAGATCGACGCCGTAGCGCGGAGCTCAAGCGCGCGGTGCTTTCCGCCGCCGTGGAGAGCGCCGTGCGCCGCTCGCCGGACGCTCTGGCTGCCGCAGCGCGCTGAGCGTCACGTTTGGCATTTGGCTGCCCGTGGCCACAGGTGTTATGCGGTGCGGCGACGTGGCCGCGCCGAGAGTTCTGTTTGTTTCCAAGCCCATCGTGCCGCCCTTCCACGACGGCACGAAGTGCCTCGTGCGCGATGTGGCATGCCAGGTCACGCGCGTGCATCCCGTCGTGATGTCCATGGCAGGCGCACCCGCGCTGCAGGGCCAGGTCGACGTGGAGCTGGCCAGCGTGTACGCCAACGCTGGCAACTTCAAGCCGCGGGCTGGGGACAACGCTCGGGCCGCGACGTGGTTGGCGCTGCGAAGCCGCGCGGACTTGTGGCATTTCGTGTTTGCGCCCAATGCCCGTTCGAGCAGCATGGGCCGCGCGCTCTCGCGGCTGCGTGGCGTACCGGTCGTACAGACCATTGCGTCGCCGCCGCGCAGTTTTGACGGCATCGATCGCTTGTTGTTCGGCAATGTCGTGGTTGCCCAGAGCGAGTGGACCCGGGCCGCGGCCTTGGCGGCCTTTAGGGATGCAGGCAAGCCGGCGCCACGGATGGAAGTGATCCCGCCGCCGGTGGCGCCCCAGGCCTTGCGCGGTCCGGCGGTTCAGGCGGAGCTGCGCAAGACCCTCGCCATTCCCGAAAGTGCGAGGATCTTCGTGTACCCCGGAGATCTCGAAGTGAGCGCGGGCGCGAAGACCGTGGCCGCCGCCGCCCGCCGCTTGGCCCAAGCCATCCCGGGCGCCATCACGGTATTCGCGTACCGCGCAAAGACGCCGCGCGCACACCGCATTGCCGCGACCCTAGAGCAGGAACTCTCCGGCGCGCCCGTGCGCTTTTCCTGCGAATTGCCTGATGTGCTGGCGTTGATCTGCGCGTCGGAGGCGGTGCTTTTCCCCGTGGACGATCTGTGGGGCAAGGTCGACCTGCCCATCGTCTTGCTTGAAGCGATGGACCTGGGAGTGCCCGTCGTCGCCCTCGACGCTGGCCCGCTCAAAGACTTGCGCTCGGTCGAAAAGGTCTCGGATCAAGACCCCGCTGGGTTGGTTGCCGCGGCACAGCGCCTGCTCTCTCCCAGCCACCGGGAACGCGTGGTGGCAGCCCAGCGCGAAGAGATCGCTGAGCGGCATCGAGCCCCGGTCGTCGCGGGTGCCTACGAGCAGCTGTACTTGGCACTCTGCTGAGGCGTCTTTACAGCGCGTTTGCGACATGCCACTGCGCTGGGCATGAGCGTCGCGACCGAAACTCGTGGTTGGACCCGAATCGTCAGCATCCAGCGGCCTGAACGTCGCAACGCCGTAGACCGTGCGACGGCGAGTGCCCTGCGGGATGCGTTCACGGAATTCAGCGCGGACTCAGCGCTGCGGGTCTTGATCATCACCGGCGCCGGGGGCGTATTCTGCGCTGGCGCGGATCTCAAAGCCTTCGACAACGACGTCGACCATCCGGACGGTCCTATGGGTTTCACCCGGGCGCACTCCGAAAAACCCGTCATTGCAGCCATCGAGGGCTACTGCGTCGCGGGGGGACTGGAGATTGCCGCTTGGGCCGACCTTCGCATCGCGTCCGAAGGCGCTCAGTTTGGGTGCTTGGAGCGGCGATTCGGCGTGCCTTTGATTGACGGTGGCACTCAGCGACTGCCGCAGATCGTCGGGCTGGGTCGCGCATTGGATCTGATCTTGACAGGACGACTGATCGACGCGCTCGAGGCGGAGCGCATCGGGCTCGTCAACCGCGTCGTGCCTGCGGGGGCGGCGCTGGCCGCGGCCGTGGAGCTTGCCGAGCAGATTGCAGCGTTTCCCTTCGGCTGTGTGCTCGCGGATCGCAGTTCCGTCTATGCGGGCCTTGGCGTTCCGCTCCGAGAGGGGTTGTCCCAGGAGGCCGAGCGCGGCAAGGCGGTATTGCAGGACGCCGCTCGTGGTGCGGACGCTTTTTCCAAGGGCGCGGGGCGTCACGCGGGGTCGTGACGCAGTTTGGCGTAATCCTCGGAGAGATAGAACGAGAGCAACTGCGAGGCGCGGATCGCCATGTCTTGGTGCACCAGCACGCCGTGGTCGTCTCGTGTCGCCAGCACCGGGTCCAGGCCGTCGAGCAACACCTGTTCAAGAAGCGCGTGCAGATCCGTGCGCACCAGCAGCATGGCCCGCAGCGCCGAGACCGGATCCCCGCACGCGACCAGGCCCGCTCGATCTGCCGTGAGCTGCATGAGTCGGTGTGCAGCGACGAGTTGTTCGTTCAGCGCACTGAGCCCTTCTGCAGGTTCGTCGCCACGTCGCTTAGACTTCGGCTCGATCAACCCTTTGCGCAGGGCTACGCCGCCGCGCACGGTGCGGCGGATCGCGCCAAAGGGCACTTGGTCCGTGACCCGGGTGACTTGCTGCAGCATTTTCACGCCGCGAAAGAGCGGCAGCATGCCCAGCGCCAGGTCCAAGCCTTCTTTGCTTTTGCCCAGCGCGCCGGCCCAGACTTCGCTGGAAGTCACCCGGCTGTGGCCGTAGCGCACGTGCGCGACTTCCGTTGCGATGGCGAAGCACAACTCCAGCTCGGTCATGTGGGCGGGATCGTCGGCGTCCAAATGCCGTCCACCGAGCAATACGAAGGGCGCGTGTCCTTCATAGGAGCGCACACCAACGCCCTTGCGCCCCCGAGAAATGTAGCCCTCGACCCCGGGCACGCCGAGCAACTTGGCGGCTCGGCGTAGCGCCCGGGCAGCCTCCGGATGTGCCTTTTCCGTCAGCGGCTCCACGTAGTCGCGCAAGGCGGTCTGATCCGGCACGGGCACGGCGGCGAGCATGGCTTGCAGCCTTCCCAGGATGTCACTGCCGGCGCGCGCCGCCGGGTGGCGCAGCGTTTCGTCGACGACGCTTTCCTCGATCGGTTGAACCTCCGCGCTCAGCTGCCCGGGTTGTGCTGTGAGGCTGCCCTCGGCCAGCAGGCGCTGCACGGAAAGCGCGCGCTGCCGGGTGTCGGCGCTGGCCACGCGCACCAAGGCGTCGATGCGCTCCGGTACCAGGGGCTCGAGCACTGCCAAGGCTGCGACCGCCTCGGCGTCGCCGTCCTCCTTGGTTTGCGCGAGCAGTTCCAGCAGACGCACTCGGTGGCGTGAAGCAGCGCCGGTGGTCAGGTCGGCGTGGCTGTTGGGCAACAGCTCGCTCTCGACATCCCGAGGCATGGAGGCGAGTCGCTCCTTGATCAGCGTGCGCGCTTCACCACGCGCGCCGGCTTCGATCAGGTGTTGGGCCAGGGCGGCGTCCGCCTCTGCCAGATGAAAAGCGTCCTTTCGCAGCTCCGCCAGTCGCTCGTGTACTGCCCGGTGGAGGGCGAGGGCATGCGCGGACGCACCGGAGCGCCTCGTGCGCTCCAGGAGCGCGAGTCCCGTCTCCGGGGACAGCTGAAAGTCGGACCACAACCCGGCGAAGGCTTCTGGGCTCAAGTCCCCGCCGGCCAGGTCGGGAAGCGCGGGCACCCGGGTGTCGAGTTCCAGTGCCAAGGCGGTCTCGAGCACCAGGGCGCGGAGGTCCTTTTGCTTGCTCAATCGCGCCAGAAGCGCCAGGGCGGCGCGGTCGCTGTCCTTGTCGCTGCGCGCGACGAAGCATAGCCGAGCAATTTCGAGCTCGCGATCTGCGCCGGCTTTGGATACGGCCGCGACAAGCTCGGGGAACATCTCGCTGTTGTGCCGGGTACTCCTGAAACGAAACGCTGCGGTTGTGACGATTGCGCGCCCACGCTCGCTCTCCACGCGCAAGGTTGCGAGGTCCAGCGGGTCGATGCGAGTATCGCCCACGTCGAGCACGCATACGAGGGCGGCACGAGTCGTGGTCAGCATGAAGTGGGCCATGGCGTCTACTTCGCTACCGAGTACTTGCGATGGCACGCTCAGCGAGAGGTCCGTTGCCAAGTACGCGAGCAGGGCATCCGCTTCGGAGAGCTCGCTGCGCAAAAGCGCGCGGGTGACGGTGTCCAGCGGTTCAATGAAGCGCGACGAAGTGATCAATTGCCCCGCCGCGACCGACGCAAAGCGGCTGAGGCCGATCATCGCGCGGACACGCCCGGCGCTGCCCATGGGGACTTGGTAGCTACGCCCCTGGAACCTCAGAGTGTCCCGCAGCCGGCCGGACACTAAGCGTGCCTCCGCCGATAGCGGCACGACGCTGCCACGCTGCGCGTCAGCCGCCCCCGCCAAATACACGCCGCAAGTGGTGTGCACCAAGCAGGCCTGGGCCTCGCCGCCATTGGAAAGGCTGAGGGAGCCCCCGAGGGCGATCTGCTCTTCGATGCGGCCCAGGCCCTGTCGACGCAGGAATTCGGCAAGTGCGTCAGCCATGGGCGCGGTTTCCCTGGAGCAGAATGCAGTCCGCCGACCTAGCAGAGCGCTGCGCGCTTAGGCAGCCGCCCCGGGTTCCATATGCAGGTAGTAGTGCGGGTAGGGCCGCTTCAGGCCGTGCTCTTCGAGCACGCGTTGGACTTCCCGAGGCACGCTGGCACTGAGCGTGAGCCAGTCTTCTTTGCGGCACCACACGCTGAACTGTATCACCAGCCCGTGGGGTTCGAAGCTTTTCACAAAGCACAGGGGTTCCGGCTCCATCAAGCAGCCCTCAGCCCGGTCCGCTGCTGTGAGTAGCCATGGGCGCACGCGTTCAAAGCTCTCTTCATAGGTCAGCAGCACGCTCAGGTCGAGGCGACGGATCGGAAAGCGCGTGTAGTTGACCAACTTGGTCTTGAACATGCTCTCATTGGGGATGCGCACATAGTGGTTGGTGAACGTGCGCAGCTTGGTCGAGAACAGGTCGATGGCGAGAACCTCGCCGACCACACCCTCGACTTCGAGCACGTCGCCGACGCGAAAGGGCTGTTCTCCGAACAAGAAGAAACCGCTGATCAAATTCGATAGTGAGGATTGCGCTGCGAAGCCGATTGCCACGCTCATCACGCCGGCGGCGCCAAGCAAGACGCCCAGTTGAAAACCGAGTTCGGCAAGCGCCCACGCCGCCGCCAGCCCGAATACGATTCCGGTGGTCAAGCGTTGCACTAACTGCACCGGACGCCCTTCCCCGCCGCGTTGCACGAAGCGGGCGAGCCCGCGGCCCGCCAAGCGCGCAATGCCGTAGCCCAGCACCAAGATCACCAGCGCTCGGCTCAGATCTGCAATGCGCTCCGCTGTAAACCAGGCGGTAACGATTCCAAGGGCGTCGGCAAGCATCGGTCTTTCTCCTCCTACATCCGAAACAGCTTGCCGAAGGCACGCACGAGCTCGTTCGCATGATGGGTGTGGCGTGGTTCGCCCACCCGCTTGGCTTTGCCCGCGGCCGTTCCTGGGTCTGACTCAACTCGAAGTTCCGCGAAGGCTTGACCTTCTTTTCGGATCAACCGGACCGCCTCGGTCCAGAGCCTGCCATCCGCCGCCGCGAAAACGGAGAGCGAGCGCACGGGCAAGTGCAGACGCTCGATGACCAGCGGCGCGTCGGATTGATTGTCGACCTGCACTGCTGTGATCACTCGGTGCGGGTCTGGCTCGGATTTGTCCAGCCGCAACTTGCCGAAGGTCCGGCTCGCGTAGCAGGCCTCGCCGTCCAGGGTGTTTTCGCCCCACCAGGTCAGGACAGGGCGACTGGATGGAACGTCCATCAGCAGCCGTCCGGGCTCCGGTTCCACAAGGCGCACCCACACGGGGCAGCCGACGAACAGCGTCACGCTCTCTACCGCTGGGATCGTGATCGCCGAGCGGGGTCGGGTGATGACCGGCTTGTCTGGCATGACGGGGCTGATTTGCAGTGCCGTATGCGCGTGCCCCACCCCGAAACGAGCCGCCCGTAGCTTCTCAAAATCCTGCGGCAATTCGACGTTCGCGGTGAGCCCCGGGCTTCCCGCCAGGGGGTGCTCGTGGCCGTAGACCACGCGCCACTCGTTTGGCCGCCGGGCAATCCACAGCGCCAGGGGGCCGATGCCGTAGTGAACGGCTTTGCCCTGCGCCACGTCGAGGGAGCCCCACCACGCGGCTGGCGCTGCGGCGCTGTCTGTTGCGGGTTCCTCCACGGGGCAGGCTGTAGCGACAAACTGCGGGCGCAGCAACCGCGTGCGCCGGAGGCCCCGAGGGTCGAGGATCCGTGCTACATGCTCGACAAAATGTCCCAAACAGCTGCGGAACTGCGCCAGGCCTTTCTCGAGTTTTTTCGAGCGCGGGATCACGAAGTCGTCGAGAGCGGATCGCTCATTCCGGCCAACGACCCAACGCTCATGTTCGCAAACGCCGGCATGGTGCCGTTCAAGGACCTGTTCACGGGGCGCGAAAAGCGCGCGTACGTGCGTGCCGCGTCCAGTCAGAAGTGCATCCGCATCAGTGGCAAGCACAACGATCTCGAAAACGTCGGGCCGTCGCCGCGGCACCACACCTTCTTCGAGATGCTCGGCAACTTTAGCTTTGGCGACTACTTCAAAGAGGAAGCCATTGTTTACGCTTGGGACTTCTTGATCAAAGAGGTCGGCCTGGATCCGAATCGTTTCGTCTTCACGTACTTCAAAGGCGAGGACGGCGTTCCTGCCGACGACGTGGCGCGCGACCTATGGAAGAAGGTGACCGGCTTCGGAGACGACCGGGTGTTGGGCTTGGGTGCCGACGACAACTTCTGGCAGATGGGCGACACGGGCCCCTGCGGCCCCTGCAGCGAGCTGCACTACTGCGTGGGCCCGGAGATCAATCTGGCGCGCTTCGGTGAGGAGCAGACCCCAGAAGGCTACGGCTGGATGGAAGTCTGGAACCTGGTGTTCATGCAGTTCGAGCGCAGCTTAAAGGACGGCAAGGCCGTGCTTTCGGACCTGCCTGCCCCCAGCATCGATACGGGCGCGGGGCTGGAGCGGCTGGCCTGCGTGGCCCAAGGCAAGACCAGCAACTATGATGTGGACCTGCTACGGGAGCTTGTCAGCGTGGCGGAGTCTGCGTCGGGCAAGCGTTACGGCGCGAGCATGGCGCCAGACGACGTCAGCATGCGGGTGATCGCCGACCACGCCCGCACCACGGCGTTCTTGATTGCAGAAGGCGTGATGCCAGATCGCACCGGGCGCGAGTATGTGCTGCGCCGCGTGATGCGACGCGCCATCCGGCACGGCCACCGGCTTGGCATCGAGCGGCCCTTCCTGCACGACGTGGCACTGCGTGTCGTGCAGATCATGAGCGAGCAATATCCGTCTCTGAGCGAGCGCAAGGAGCTGATCTTGAGCGTCGCGGAAGCAGAAGAAGTGCGCTTCCGGCAGACCATCGAGCGCGGTTTGCATCTCTTGGAAGAACGCTTTGAAGCCATGCAACAGGCAAGCGAGACGACCCTGGACGGCGGCGACGCGTTTCAGCTTTACGATACCTACGGGTTCCCCCTCGATTTGACCGAAGTGATCTGTCGCGAGCGTGGCTACGCAGTCGACCAGGCGGGCTACGACGCCGCCCTCGAGGAAGCGCGCAAGCGCAGCGAATTCAAAGGCATGGAAGACGCGGTGGAGGGCGTCTACCGAGAAGCCCTGGATCTCGTGCCGGAAAAGCAGGTGTTTTTCAGCGGCTACGAGCGCGAGGCGGACCAAAGCAGCATTGTGGCGATCATCGCGGGCGGCGCGCTGGTGCAGACGGCGGAGCCGGGTAGCGAAGTGTCCATCGTGTGCGCACGCACGCCGTTCTACGGCGAGGCCGGCGGCCAGGTGGGCGACCAGGGCGTGATCCGTGGTCCCGAAGCTAGCGTGCAGGTGGAGCACACCGCGAAGCCGCTTGCTGGACTTGTGGTGCACCGCGGTCGGGTGGAGGGCGGAGCGATCACCGTCGGCCAGAACGTGGAGCTGGAAGTGGCGGCGTCGCATCGCGAAGCCGTGCGCAAGAATCATTCAGCCACACACTTGCTGCACTGGGCCCTGCGCCAAGTAGTCGGGGAGCACGCGCAGCAGAAAGGCTCCCTGGTCGGGCCGGAGCGGCTACGCTTTGACTTCACCCACACCAGCGCACTCACGCCGGACGAGCTGTCGCAGATCGAGGACTTGGTCAACGCCCGGGTGCTCGACAATACGCCAGTGCAGACCGAAGTGCTGAGCATGGATCAGGCGCGGGCGCGCGGCGCCATGATGATCTTCGAAGAAAAGTATGGGGACACCGTGCGCATGTTGAGCATGGCGGAATCCACCGAGCTATGCGGCGGCACCCATGCACGCGCCACGGGCGACATCGGTCTTTTCAAGATCGTGAGCGAGGGCGGCATTGCCGCGGGGGTGCGCCGCATCGTGGCGGTGACTGGCGACGGCGCTCTGGCCTACGTGCGCGGCCTGGAGACACAGATCGGTGCGGCGGCCGCCGCAGCAAAAGCAACGCCGGCCCAGTTGGTCGACAAGATCGAAAAGCTCGTCGCCGAAGAGCGCGCCTTGGCGAAGAAGCTCGAAGACATGCAGCGCAAGCTCCTCAGCGGCGGAGGTGGCTCGGGGCTCGAAGGCATGGTCGGAAAAGCCCGGGACGTCTCCGGCGTGAAGGTGCTCGGTGTGCGCACGGAAGTGACCGACCGCAGCGCGCTCAGGGAGCTGGCAGAAAAGCTGCGCGACAAGCTGGGAGACAGCGTTGTGCTCGTGGGCTCGGAGGCCGAAGGCAAGGCCCAGCTCGTGCTCGCGGTCTCCAAAGGCTTGACCAGCCGTTTCAAAGCCGGCGACCTGATCCGCCCCATCGCCGACATCGTCGGCGGCAGTGGCGGCGGCCGGCCGGACATGGCGCAAGCCGGCGGCACCGAAGTCGCTCGCCTCGACGAAGCCATCGACGCCGTCTACGGCTGTCTGGGCGCGCCGTAGCGCGATCGTTGCGGTTCGAGCCCATGTGCCGCGCGAGCGACCGGTCGAGTCTATTTTCGACGATCCGCAGTCGAACCGAGCCGGCGGGGCGGTCTTGCTCGAGGACCTCGCGAAACCACCTCAATTCCGCATTGGCGTGCCGTGCGCGCGTGCATCGGCCCGGCTTTGCCTTTGTCTTTCACCGCTCTCGGTTGCTAAAATGCGTTGGTGCACCGGTTCGAGTTCCAACGCAGCCTTGCGCTTCACCAAGCCGTTGCCGAACGCGTACGCAGCGATCCGGCGATTCTGGACCGCGTACGCGAGAAGGTTGACGAGTGGGTTGCACGCGGAGGACGAAGCACGCCTCTCTTGCTCGAATGGCGCCAGGTTCTGGCAGGTTCGCCGGAAGAGGTTGCGAGCTTCATGACTGAAGAATCGGAGAAGGCGGCTTGGATGCGCTCGGCTTCGCCGTTCGCTGGAGTGCTAGAGCCACGTTTCCGCGAAGCCATCCTGCGACGGGTGCGGCGCGAGTATCAACAGGGCTCATGAAACGCGAGCAGCTTGAACACATCATTCGTGCCGCATGCACAATCGCGGACGACGGCGAGCTGATTATCGTCGGCAGCCCGGCGATCCTTGGACAGTTTCCAGCGGCGCCCGATGAATTGTTGGTCTCGATGGAAGCAGGCGTTTATCCCAAACATCACCCCGAACGCTCCGAATTGATTGATGGAGCAATCGGTGAGCTCTCCATGTTTCACGATACCTTTGGCTACTATGCAGATGGCGTTGCACCCGATACCGCGGTCTTGCCGCAGGGCTGGGAGAAGCGTTTGATTGCGATCCGCGGCAGCGGGACTGCGGGGAATCCCGGCTGATGGCGCGGGGGAACTAGCCCGGCGGAAGTCCGTCCTGGAGGGACGCGAATCCCCAGCATACGGGTTCGGCGACTAGGCGGACGCTGAAGCGGCTGAGCACGGCGTCGCGCACTTGGCGTGCGAGGGCTACGATGTCGGTGGCCTTGGCGCCGTCCGTCGCGATCAACGCCAGAGCGTGCTTCGGCGAGACCAGCGCGCCGTGGGCAGCCGTGCCGCGCGGGAAGCCGGCTTGCTCGATCAGCCAGCCGGCGCTGAGCTTGATGCGTCCGTCGGGTTCTTCGAAGCGCGGCATATTGCTGCCCGTGCCGGCAGCTTCCGCCACAGCGTCTGCTTGGGCGCGCTCCACGATCGGGTTCACGAAGAAGGAACCGCAGCTGCGACTCAGCGGGTCCTGTGCATCGAGCAGCATGCCCTTGCCGCGGCGCAGCTCGATCACGAGGTCGCGCACTTGCTGCAGATCCGGCGTGCGGATCCCGCGGGCTGACAGTGCCCGACCGAGCTCGGCGTAGCGCAGCGCTGGATCGCCGCCGCGCTCCAGTCGGAACGAAACGGCCAGCACCAGATAGCGGCCGGGCTCTCGGCTCTTGAAACGGCTGTTGCGGTAGGAAAAGCAGCAATCCCGGCGACTCAGATCGACGATTTCCCGCTGCTGGCGATCGAAGCAGCGCACGTTCTCGATGGTCTCGGAGACGTCCTGGCCGTAGGCGCCAACGTTCTGGATCGGCGTTGCGCCGACGCGCCCGGGGATCCCGCTGAGGCACTCAACTCCGGCGAGGTTCTTTTCCACCGCACGCTCTACGAAGGTGTCCCAGTGCTCGCCCGCGGCCACCGTGGCCAGCATGTGGCGGCCTTGGTCGGCCCACTGCACGCCGGTCATGGCTATTTCCACCACCACGCCGGGCACGCCGCCGTCGGCGACCACGACGTTGCTGCCCCCGCCGAGCACGTGCACCGGCAGCTTCGCGTCGTCCGCCCACTCCACGGCAGCACACGCGGCGCCCTCGCTGGTGGCGCATATGAATCTCTCGGCGCTGCCGCCAACGCCCAGGCTGGTTTTCGGTGCCAGGGGCACCTGGGTCTCGTGCTCCACGGGCGCCACGCATAGCACGCGGGCGAGGCCCGGCAGAAGCCCGAGTGGTTAGAGTGAGCCCGGCCGCGCCTTGGTGCGGCGCAGTCCCGGTTTTGGGCTGAGCAATGCTCGGATGCCGTCCGCGCGCTGCGCCGGGGCGCCGACGGCGAGGCGGGCGGAGCGTTGCATCGCGTTTTGCAGCACCGCTGCCACCGTTTCGCTCAAGGCTTCTGGGTCCCAGGCCAGGCCGCTTTCGACGATGCACTCCGCGATGGTTCCCGCGCGATCAATCGCGGCCTGCTTTTGATCCAGCAAGATCATGCTCTTGCCCTTGACGCGACACAGTCCGCCGGCTCCTCGGGTTGGGAGGCGCATGGCCACGACGCGGACCTCGATGCCGAGACCCCGCGCGACTTTCGCAAGCTCATCGACGAGCGTTCTGGGTTCCACCGCTAGATGACCATTCTAGCTCGCCGGAAGGCGCAGCGCCCGTTGTGGGATTTCCTCTGACAATTCGAGCACTTTCACGGGGGACTTCCGCTGCACTGGCGCCGCGCGCTAGGGTCGAATGCGAAGCATGCATCGCTACGCATTGGGCCGCGCACAGGTCGAGTTTGTCGTCGGCGACATCACAGACGCAGAGACTGTTGCTGTCGCCAACGCGGCGAACTCCCTGCTCATGGGTGGCGGCGGGGTCGATGGAGCGATCCACCGCGCCGCCGGCGCCGAGTTGCTCGAGGCGCTGCGTGAGATCAAGCGCACGCTGCCCGGGGGAGTGCTTGAGACCGGCCGCGCGGTGCTCACGCCGGGCTTCGGCTTGAACGCACGGTGGGTGATTCACTGCGTCGGTCCCATCTACGAGCGTGAGGGCGAACGCGCGGCCGACTTGCTTTCGGGGTGCTATCGCTCTGCGCTTGCGCTGTGCCGCGAAAGCGACATCGAGTCCATCGCGTTTCCTTCGATCAGTACCGGGGTCTACGGCTACCCAGTGGCCGAGGCGGCACCGGTGGCCCTCGAGGCGGTCCGGCGCTCGCTCAGTGAGGCGGGTCCGACCCTGTGCCAGTTCGTTCTCTTCGACGAACCCACGCTCCAGGCCTACCTAGAAGCTGCGGAAAAAACCCTCAAGAACCACAATTAGTCCTGGTCCCGAGCGAGAATTCTTTCAGGAGCCAGGGCGACATGGTATTTCCTCGCCGCCCGGGCGTCCGGCCGGCGGCGGGAGCAGAGCTTCCCCGGCGCGGAAAATGGCCTGGCAGAGACAACACGGGGTTGTCGGAAACAGGAAGACGATGATTCATGACTTTCACAGAAGCTGCGGCGCAGGTGCTGCGCCTTGTAGGGAAACCCCTACATTATAAGGAGATCACGGACGTAGCCATCGAGAGGAACCTGCTGTCGCACGTCGGGAAGAGTCCCGAGGTCACCATGGGCGCGCGTCTCGCCGCCTTGGTCAAAAAGGCAGACAAGGAAAACCCCCTCGTGCGGGTGAAACCCGGTGTCTTTGCTCTTCGGGAGTGGGACAAGAAGACGATCGACAAGGGCTTGAAGGACCGCACGCCGGCCATCGAGCTCGCGAGCCGCGCTGCGGAGGTCGAAGTCGCCGGCGACGGCAGCAACGGTGCGTCGGTCGAAATCGCCTCGGCGCCGCTCGCGTCGGCGCCCATGGCGTCAGCGCCGTTGGCCTCTGAACCCCTCGCGTCTGCGCCGGACACCGCTGCGGACGAAGCAGAAGACGGAGAGGACGCGCGCGCGCCGGATCAGGCCGAGCGCGAACGCGCAGCGATTGCTGCCTCTGCCGCAGACTTGTTCGAGGCTGAAGACGACGACGACGTGCCCATCATGCAAGCACCGGCCCGCAACGAAAGCGGCGGCGGAGGCGGCAACGCGGGGGCAGGGGACGATTCCGACGAAGACGGCCAGCGTCGTGGGCGTCGGCGGCGGCGTCGCCGGGGGCGCGAGCGTGAGCGTGGGGACGAGCGTTCCGACGGCGGCATGCCGGGCTACACGGTTTCGGATGCGCCCCTCGACGAGGTGCGCGCGGTGGTTGCCGAAGCGGCTCGCGACGACGGCAGCTCCGAGCCCCTCGAAGAGCTCAGCGGCAAGCCCTTGGCGGATGCCCTGGAACGTCTGCTTTTGAGCCAGGATCGCAGTAGCGGCACCATCAGCAATCAGCGCCTGGCAGATATCGCCTGCCGCAAAGGTCGTGCTGCAGACGCAACTTACGTGGCGGCGTTGCTGCTTGCGGCTGCGCGTGCCGACAACCTGCGCCGCACCGCCGAAAGCCGCCGGGTGCGCTTCCGCGTCTCCGGACAGCGCCTCGGACTGACCGAGTGGGCGATGGACGGCGAGCTGCTTCGCATCGAAAAGGAACTCGATCAGCTCGTGCTCCGACACCGGGAGGCTTCCAGAAAACTGCTCGCCCGCAAGATCTCTGATCTGCCAAGCCGGGCACTCTCCGAGCTCGTGATCACGTTGCTTGAACGCGTGGGTGTTTCGGGGCTCCTGCCCGTGAAGCGCGCCGGTGCACCGGCGTCCGAGCTTCACCTTTCCGGGACCACCGTAGGACCGGCCGCCGGGATCCCGACGGCCATCGTGCTGCGTCGGGATGGACGCGAGATCGGACGCGAGCGTGTGCTGGACCTGCGTGGGGCGTTACACCACTACGGTCCCGCCGCAGCTGGCATGTTGATCACGACCGGGCAAGTGCTGAGCGGCGCACGTGAAGAGGCGCAGGCTGCTGGGGCGGCTCCGGTGACTTTGGTTGACGGCGCGACCTTGGCAACCTGGTGCGAGAGCCATGGCCTGGCCGTGACGCCTCAGGTCGTGCGTCTGGGCGTTCCAGATCTGGAGCTATTCGACGCCCTCAGGGCCGGATGAGCCTCCGGATCGGCTGGACTCGCGCCGCCGAGATTCCGGGTCGCGTCGCGGGTCCGCAGGCGCCCGCAGGGCACGTGGCGCGGGTGACTCGCTTCGGCTCCGGGCTGCTTGCAGCGCTCGTTTTGACTGGCTGCCCCCGGAGTCCGCCGCCTTCGCAGTTCCCGACGGCGGACGACGCGCTTGAGCGCATGCACGCCACCTACGCCTGCAGCCGTGGCATCCAAGGCGAAGCCAAGATCGACTACTTTGGCGACGCAGGGCGCGTGCGCGGCAACGTGCTGTACAAATCCATGCTGCCTGACGACTTACGCTTCGACGTATTCAGTCCCTTCGGCATGACCATTTCCACGCTCACAAGCGACGGCGAGACCTTCGCGCTCTACGACCTCCGGGAAAAGGCGTTCTTCTCCGGCCCCGCAAACACTTGCAATGTTGCCCGCTTCACTCGAGTTCCGGTGCCACCGCATGCCTTGACTCAGCTCTTGCGTGGTGAAGCGCCGGTGCTGGTGCACAGCCCAGCTCAAGCCAAGATCGCCTGGGAGTCCGGGCGCTACGTGGTGCGCATCGCCAGCAAGCACCAGGCGCAGCAGGAAATCCATCTTGAGCCACGAGATGCCGATTTTCTGGAGCCCTGGCAGAAACAACAAGTGCGTGTGCTCGAAGTGCGGGTCACCCAGCAGGGCATCGACCTGTATCGGGCCGAGCTCGACGATCACAAACCCGCCCCGACCTCCAAAGGCTGGGAAGATCCCGATGGCCTCGGGGCCGGTGTGCCGCCCAGCGGTCCGAATTGCAGTGCCGAGGTGCCCCGCCGCATGCGCCTGGAAGTCCCCGATACCGACCAGGATTTGATTCTGCGCGTGAAGGAAGCCACCCACAATCCTCCGCTTTTGCCCAATACGTTTCGCCAAGTGCCGCGACGGGGGGTCCGAGTGCGCTATTCCGCCTGCAGCGACCGCGATCTATGATGCAGCGGTGAGTTCACGCGGGAAGCGACCGAAGAAGAAAGCGCGCGCAGCGAGCGCGGCGCGGCCAGCGGCGGAGCAACGCCCGAGTTATCGTCCCATCCCGACCGGTGAGCTTCCGCGCTACGCGGGCGTGCCGACGTTCTTGCGCCTGCCCGTCGTGCGGCAGCTGGGGGAGGTACCCGACGTCGACGTACTGCTCACGGGCGTGCCGTTTGACGGCGGCACCAGCTATCGCCCCGGCGCGCGCCTTGCCCCACGCGCCGTGCGCGAGGCGTCTTCGTTGGCACGAGGTTTTTCCACGGCCTTGGGGATCGACATCTACGACGAGCTGGCAGTCGCCGACGGTGGCGATCTGGCCGTGCCCCCTTCGGACGTCGACGCCGCCGTGGCCATCGTGGCCGAGCGCGCCAGCGCCATTGCGCGCTCGGGCGTCGTGGGTGGATTCATTGGCGGCGACCAAACCGTCACCCTAGGCGCGCTCCGCGGGATCCATCGCGCAAAGCTCAAGCCTGTCGGCTTCCTGCACATCGACGCCCACCCCAACACCGCAGCGGCGGCGTGGGGCCGCGAGGTCCACCACGGCAGCGTGGTGCGTGTGGCCGTCGAAGAAGGTCTGGTCCGACCTGACTGGACGCTGCAGCTGGGTCTGCGCGGGCCGTTCTCCGGCTCTGGTGACTTGGCGTTTTCCCTCGCTCACGGTTTCGAGATCGTCAACGTCGACGAAGTGAAGTGGGATCTGCACGCGGCGGTGAGCCAGGTGCGCAAGCTGGTGCGTCAAGGTCCGCTCTACGTCAGTGTGGACGTTGCGGCCCTGGACCCGGCGTTTGCCCCCGGCACCGGGATCCCCATGCCCGGCGGCATGAATACCTGGGAACTGCAGCAAATGCTGCGGGCGCTGGTGGGCGCGGAAATCATCGGTTTTGATGTGGTGGAGATCTGCCCGCCCTTCGATCATCACAACCTGACTGCCTTGATCGGCGTGACGGTGATCCAAGAAATCCTCAGCGCGATCGCCGATACCCGGCGCAGCGCGCGCCCGGCGCCCTCGACCGAAGAGAGCGCACGCCGCGGCGGACGCATCTCGGCGTAGCTACCGCGGAAGTGCGGCGCGCAGCACACCTGGGCAGTCGGAGATAATCGTATCGACTCCCCAGCAGGCGAGCTCACGATAGCGCGCAGGATCGTTCACCGTCCAAGTGCCAACGAATCCCGCTTGGCGCCGATAGCCGGTCAAGCTGCCCCAAGTCAGCAGCTCCGCTTGGGGGTGTACGCCCACCGCGCCGGTGAGGCGCAGCCCCGGGGCGAAGCGTAAGAAGCGTTGCTTTGCGTGTACTAGCCAGGCGCAAGCTACTTCCGGCAGCAGCAGGCGCATGCCAAGCACGAGTCGTGGGTCAAAGGATGAAAACACGAACCGTTCCGGTGCGTCGCTCACCGTCTGCACAGCGGAGGCAACGCCGCGCACCAACTGGCGCTTGTTGGACACGTCACTCTTCAGCTCGATGTTGATGCGCATGCCCTGCTGCCGACTCCAGGCAAGGGCGTCGTCCAGGCTGGGCACGCGCTCGCCGTGGGCCAAGGTGAGGGTTTTCATCTCGCCAGCAGGCACCTCCTCGGCATCCCGCAGGTCTCGCCCGCCGGTGACGCGCTTGAGGTCAGTGTCGTGCAGCACGATCAGTCCGCCCGCGCTGTCCAGGCGCACATCGAGCTCGACGCCGTCGGCCCCCTCGCGTCGGGCGAGCTCGAAAGCTTCGATGGTGTTTTCGCTCACGCCGTCGCGCCGCACGCCGCGGTGGCCCAGGAGGATCGGCCCGCCTGTCGCGGTGCGCTTCCAATACTGGGCGCCGTAGGGTTGCGGCATGCTGAGCGGTTTCCCTCGGCGGGGCGCGTGCGTCCGTCAGCCCGACAGCTCAGCGGCGATTTCCTGGGCAACCGCCCGGGCTCGGTCGAGCTCCGTGGTCTTGAAGGAGATCCCACCTACGACAGGATGCCCGCCGCCACCATGACGCGCGCAGATGGCGCTAATGTCTGTGTCCAGAGGCTTGCCGCACCAGGGGTTGTAGCCAACGCTGATCTTTGCGCCGTTTCTGAGCTGCCCCACGATCACGGAGTAGACGGAATCGGGGAATAGCGCGTAGGTGACGAACTTGCTGACCAAGTCGAGTACACCACCGGTCAGGTCGACGTACACGACTCGTCCCCGTTGCTTGCCATGCGCGCGGACCTTTTGAATGAAGCCTTCGTGTTTCTGGCCGAGGGGGGAGTAGCGCTCTTCGACGTAGCGGCTGGTGGCGACTTCTAGAAGAGGCCGCTCCAAAAGGTCCGGGACGACGCGCGAAATAAATTTGTCGTCGCCGTAGTGTTCCACCACGCTGACTAGGCGCTTCACTGGATCGCTGCGGCTCAGGGCTTGCTCCGCGCTGGGGAACCGCGCGGAGTCCACGATGTCCGCCCACTCCACCAGGCCGCTCAGCTCTTTGGCTTCGACGTCGTAGTTGGCCTTGGCCACATCCCGTATCAGCTTGGTGCAGGACGAGTACGCGGCATCGAAGAAGAATGGGCGCTTCTGGCTGCGCTCCTCGAATACCCCTGCGTCCGTGTCGCTCGCGAAGGCGGTGCGGTGGTGGTCAAAATACCAAGTCAGCTTTTCTGAGGGGCTGAAGCGGAAGTCCAGGATGGCATTCTCGTCGCCGTCGAGCAGGCGCTCTTCCGGGGCGTTCTGGCCGATGCCGTAGCCGCAGGCGCGGTATCGGAAGGTCGCGGGCCCGCGCACGGCGCGGTACAAGTGCGTAAACAGCACTGCGCTGGACAGACCATCAAAACAATGGCCATGAGTTGCAACGACGACCGACACGGCACGTCTCATTAGCACAGGCTCCGCTTGGTGCGATAATGTAGGTAGATGGAATCTGATGTGGGTTCGGGATAACTTGGGGAGAGCGTTCTATGTATAAGAAATCACTAGTCTTCGCCGCGTGCTGCCTGCTCCTCACCGGCTGCAAAAAGAAGGATCAGCCACCCCAAGAAGCTCAAGGCTTCCAGCAGGGGCAGGCAGGTCCCGGCCCAGTGGGTGGTCCGGGC
>CALMUT010000218.1 GCA_937872925.1 uncultured Myxococcales bacterium
TCCCAAGATGGGCCAGGTGTGGTTGAAGGCGGCGGGCGCCCAGGCGTCTTGGGTGTGGCAGACGGCGCATGCCGTCGGCATGGAGCCGACGTGCGGCGGGTTTGCCGCGTTTTGGTAGTCGGGTTGGTGGCACGAGTAACAGTCGCCGGAGCGGATCTGCACGTGCTCTTCGCCCGGGTCGGAGAGCACGTCGCCGCAGGCGCCCGCGCTGAACCCGACGCTCATCGCGAGCAGCAAGGCGGCCGTACTTCGCGCCGCGCCTGTGTCGAAGGACGCCACAGTCCAATTGTACGCCGAGGCTGTGCGCGCGCAAAAGCTGACGCAACGTCAGGTTGTCACTGCATTTTGCAGGCGCTTGCCAAGCAAGTCGATCTGCGCTCGATTTGCGTATGTGGGCGCCGCCGCAAAATCTGATCCACAGCGCCAGAGCGTGCTGCCCTGGGTGATCCTGGTCTTCCTATTGGGCGGCACGGCTGGCGCACTCTGGGCCAACGGGCGCGGCTTCTACACCCTGGGCATCGGTGAGCGCGTCGACCACGAGGCTTTTCGCGTGCTCAGCCCCGGCGAAGTTGTGGGCCACGGTTACGGCATCGTGGGCACCGCGTTGATCTTGACCAACTTGCTGTACGTGGTGCGCCGCCGCCTGCCGTCATTGCCGGTGGGTTCGCTGCGTGCGTGGCTGAATCTGCACACGACCACCGGCCTGATCGGGGGCCTGCTGGTGCTGTACCACTCAGCATTTCAGTTTCGCAGTCCCATCGCCAGCGTCACCATGTGGGCGCTGGCAGTGGTGATCGCGACAGGGCTGCTCGGTCGATTCATTCACGCATTCACCACGGGCCCGGACATGGATCGCCTGGAGACCCACCTGCGCACCTTCGACGGCGTGCATCCTGGTGTGGGCGAGGAAATCCGACGGCGTCTCGACGCCATCGAGCACCTCGAGACTTCGGGTCGATCCCTGGTCGCCGTTTTGGTCGCGCTGCCCAAGTGGCGCAAAGAGGCGTTCGCACGACGACGGGCCATCGAAGAGACCCTCGCCGTGCACGGTCGTGAGCACGCTGCGGAGTTTGCGCTGCTGCATGCGCAGGTCAAAGACGCGATCGGTCTCGTATTCGGCGAAGTGCGCGCCCGGGCGGCGGGCAACGTCATGCGTGGCTGGCGTTCGATGCATCGGCTGGCTGCCGTGATCATGATCTTGCTTGTTACTGTTCACATCGCCGTGGCCTGGCACTACGGCTATCGCTGGATCTTCTCCGATGCGCCGACTGTGGCACCTTAGCCTGCTACTGCTGCTCGCGCTGCTGTCGTTTGGTAGCGTCGCGCGCGCGCAGTTGATGGCGCCGGGCCCGCTGGCGGCTGCCCATGCGTCTCTAGAAGGAGACGAGAACTGCGGCCGGTGTCATTCCTCGGGCCGCGGAGTGTCCAACGGCTTGTGCAACAGCTGTCACGGAAACGTCACGCGCCAGGGCATGCACACCCGTGCCTTCTCCGGGCCCTGCGCCAAGTGTCACTCGGATCACCGCGGCCGGGGATTCGCCATGGTGCGCTTCAACCCCAGCGGCTTCGACCACGGGCAGACCGGCTGGCCACTGCGCGGCGCCCACGGCAAGACCAAGTGCAACCAGTGTCACAAGGGCCGCAGTTGGATCGGGGCCGCAACGGCTTGCACCGGTTGCCACAAGGACCCGCACAAGAAGCGCTTCGGCCTTGCTTGCCTGGGGTGCCACAACGAATCGAATTGGAAGCAGGTCAATCTCAAGAGCTTTAACCACGCACTTTCAAAGTTTCCCCTGCGCGGCGCCCACGCCAAAGCGGCTTGCGGCAACTGCCACGGTACTCCGGCGCGATACACCGGGCTGGACTTCTCCGGCTGCACCTCCTGCCACAAAGACCCCCACGGTGGGCGTTTCTCCAAAGACTGCACCAACTGTCATAACGAAAACAGTTGGCGCCAAATCCAAATGAAGGCCGGCGCACACCCTGGCCTGAGCCTGGCCAACGGTCACGCTCGGGTGAGCTGCAATCGCTGTCACGATCGCGGCATCTACCGGGCTCCGGCCAAAGGCCGGGCCTGCAACGGCTGCCACAAACCCGTGCATGAAGCCGACTTTGGCAACAGTTGCGGTCGCTGCCACGCCAGCATCCGCTGGTTGGGCTTGCCACGCAAAACAGGCCTTGCTTCCCACAAGAAGACGCCGTTTCAGCTACGCGGCAAGCACATCAAGACGGACTGCAAGTCTTGCCATGTGCCGAGCAAACCCGCGCAGCAGCGCTTTCGGGAGCTGAAGTTCGACAAGTGCCGCCATTGCCACAGCGACGTGCACTCCGGCGCCTTTGCCAAGCGCGACGGCGGCGAGTGCGGCGCTTGCCATACGGACGCGGGCTTTCGCCCCGCCAGCTTTGGCGTGCGCGCGCACGCCACGACCCGCTTTCCCCTGGAAGGGCACCACGCCGCAGTGCCCTGAGTGAGCTGTCAGGACAACGCCAAGCAGAAAGGCCAGCGACTCGATTGGCGGGGCGCGTCCACTCGCTGTGAGTCCTGCCACGACAACCCCCATGGCAGTCAGTTTGCCAAGGAAATGAAAAAGGATGGCTGTGCCACCTGCCATTCGCCATTGGATTGGCACGCGCCAAAGATCGATCACCGCGGTTGGCCTTTGACCGGGGCCCACGCAGGCGCGCCTTGCGCCCGCTGCCACACTCCGACCGCTGCAGACCGCAAGCACGGGCGCGGCGGCAGCTACCGCGGCACGCCGCGGGCATGTGAAGGCTGTCACCAAGACGTGCACCTGGGCCAATTCCGCCTGAGCAAGCCAGTCAAGGGTTGTGGCAGCTGCCACGACACCAGCCAGTTCAAGATCCGAAACTTCCGCCACGACAAACTTGCCGGCTACCCCTTGGAAGGGCGCCACAAGGGCCTGGACTGCGCCAAGTGTCACACGATCGCCTCGGTGAGCGGTCAGCGTGCTCGGCGCTACCGGCTGGGGTACTCGGCCTGCAAAGACTGTCACGCCGACCCGCACGCGGAGCCCGCACCATGAGCCGGCTGCCATCGTCGCTTCTAGTGTGCGCGTCGCTGCTGGGCGCTGCGCTGTCCCTGGCCGCGCCGAGCGACAAGCCCGCAAAGAAGTCGTCGCCGGCTGCGTCGGCCGCGAAGCCCGCGCGCAAGAAGCCGCAGCCTACGACCAAGCAGAAGAGTCCGCACCGCGCCTCCATCACCAAAGGGCTAGATTGCTCCACTTGCCATACGCCAAGCAGCTGGCGGCTGATGCCCGGCGGCAGCAGTGGGGGAGGCTTCGATCACGCGGTGACGGGCTTTCCTTTGAGCGGCCGGCATCAACAAACCGCATGTACCGCCTGCCACACCGGCGAGCGCAAGATCACGCGACAGTGCGTGGGTTGCCATGAGGACTCGCACCGGCGTCGACTGGGGCAGAACTGCGATCGCTGCCACTCCGCGCGCAGCTTCCGCGACGTGCGGGCCATCGAGCAGCACCGTCGCACGCGCTTGCCCCTGACGGGCATGCATGCCCTAGCGGACTGCAGCGAATGCCATCAGCGCAGTTCCCAGGGGCAGTTTTCTGGCGCGCCCGCGGATTGCTACGCTTGTCACGTTTCGGACTACCGCAGAACCGACATCCACCCGCTGCACGTGGGTGCCGCCGGTCAGCCGGCATTTCCAAAAGAGTGTGCCCAGTGCCACCGGGCCACGTCTTGGGCGCCCGCGTTCGTGCCTGCGAGCTTCCAGTTCCGCCTGACCCAAAGCCCCCTCGCGACGCGTAGCCACGACCTTTCGTTCCCGATCAGCGTGGGCAAACACCGTGGACTCGAGTGCGGCGACTGTCACGTGGCCCTTGAGGCGCCGCGCCTCGTGCGCTGCACCGGGTGCCACAGTCACAACCCCGTGCGGGTGGCGCAGCAACACCGCCGCATGGGGCCGGTGCGCGAGCGCTGCGTGCACTGTCACCGGGGAGGCCGCGCCCGATGAGGCGAGTGAGCGAATGGTCGATCTTGCTCGGCTGCGTGTTGGCCGTGGCGCCCGCGTTTGGGGCACCGAAGAAGGCCAAGGCCGAGAAAGGCGAGGCCGCGTCCTCGAAGGGCAAGCGCGTCACCGTCAAGATCAGTGTCGTGGACATAGCGGACGGCCGCATCTATGTGACGCCGGGCAGCAAAGACGGCCTGCACGTCGGGGACACGGTGGTCATTGCGCGCAAGAAGTTCGAAGTCATTGCCGTCACGGAGTCTTCAGCGGTGTTGGCACTCGGTGACTCCGGCGTGGACGTGGGCGACAAGGGCAAAGCGACGGTCGAACTGGGACGCGAGGCCCCCGCGGTCGAGCGCATGCCCACGCCTCCCAGCGTCGAGAGCTTTCGAGGTATTTGGTCGAGCCCGCGCCGCCCAGCGGAGGACCAGCATCCAAAACCCGTGCCCCTCGGCCTGATCCAAGACGAAAGCAAGAACCGGATCAGTGTTTCGGCCTACGGCTATGGCGTGATTGCGACGGGCGATCGGGGCACCGGGATCGGTCGCGCAGAGCTACGCAGTCAGCTGCATTTCGAACCCTTCGTCACCGCGCCATTTTCCATCGACGTCGACGTCAGCGGGCAGACGTGGATCGCGCCCAATCTGTCGGATCGCCGTGCGGCCGACGCGCGCCCTGCGGTGCGCGTGCGGCGCCTGGAAGCCGCGTACGGCAGCGAACGGTCGTTTCTCGGCAGCGCCGGACGCCTGCGTTACGCGTCGAACTTCTTGGGCAGCCTCGATGGAGTGAAGCTGCGCGCTCCTTTGACCGGGGGGCTTTCGGTGAGCGCCTTTGGGGGCGCCGTGCCAGAGCCGCTCTCGGGCGTCCCGTCCGCCGCTGCGCGCTTTGGGGGTGAGCTTGCCCACGAGGATCTCGAGGCGGAGTGGCGCCCGCGGGTGATTGTCGGCGGACACGCCTCGCGTTTCGAGGGCGACCTCGACGAACGTCGTGTCAACGCCAGCGTGGACTTCTTGCCGAGCTTTGGTCGCCTTGGCACCTACGCGCAGCTTTCGTTCTTCGACGCAGACAATCCCTGGGCGGCGGACACGACGGAACTCAGCTCCGCCGGAGCAGATGCCTCCGTGCGCGCGGGCATCTTCGAATTTGCCGTGCGCGGCGGTCTGCAGCGTCCGGAACGGTCGAATTGGCTGGCGAGCTTCTTGCCACCGGAATGGCTGTGTGTGGCAGAAAGCACCGCGGCGGCCGTTAGCACCTGCCTGGGCAGTGATGCGGTCACCTCCGGCAGTGGGGAAGTCGGTGTGCGGCTCGAAAAGACGTCGGCAACCGTGGGCGCCAACGTGGCGCGAACGGAAAGCACCGACGCCGACGTCGTAGGAGGGTTTGCCCATCTGCGCATGATCGACATCGTCGGCAGCTTGCGCGTCGATGCGGGCGCGTCCGCGGCGCGCAGCAGCCTGCTGACCAACGCGGGTTTTTCCCTCAGCCCGGGGCTGGAGCTCTTGGACCGCAAATTGGACGTCTCCGCGCGCTATCGACCTGCCGTGACCCGCTACGCTGCGGCCGACAGCGCGTTCGTGGAGCACCTCGTCGGCATGGCGGTCTGGTATTCGCCGTCGCGCCACTTCGACTTTGCCATCGACGGCGACACCGTGTTCGGCTCGGACGTCGATGTGTTGGTCCTGCAGGGCCTGGCGACTTGGCGTCCGGCGCTGTAGCCCGCTGCTGGTTTCGCGCGGGCGACCTGCAGGTCCGAACTGGACCCGCATGCCTGAACCTGGAGCACCGAAACAGCGCTTCGCTCGACCGACGTTCAGTGTTAGCGCAGCGCGTCAGATTGCCCGCGCTCGGCGGCAGTGCGCTGTCGATCTGACAAATGTCTCATGGCCCCGGCTTTGGGCTTGCCGTGTTGGCGCTGCCACGCAACCGTGCCGGCTCACCACTTTCCTGGAGTGACGATGGACTACCGCAAGGTGATGCAGCTGGGACTCTTGCCGCTGTCTCGCACCAAGCCGCCGGCGGACGCCGATGCCGATGCTGATGCGCCCGAAAGTGCACAGACCTTGATCGAGTCCGGCGAGAGCCATTCCCGCGACGATGGTGCTGGGCTGTCCATCGACGACCCTAAGCAAAGCGCTGCGGGCTAGCGCAGCAACTCAGAACGCGCCACCCACGTGCGCGCCGCCGCCAGCGGTCGATACGGCGGAACCCCATCGCGTTTGCTCCGCTCACTGAAGACGATCCGGCATCCCGCTCTCTGGGGGAAACGACCCAAGGCGCGTTTGACCTTCCGCTCAGCGCCGCCCCATGACTCCCGTGACGATTTGGTATGCGACGCTCAACGCAACGTCGGCTCCCAAAGTGGGGTTCTTGGGGATCTCCCGGCCAACTCCTAGGTGAGTATCTGCAGGGGATTGGGCGTCCGTGTCAGAGGGAGACGGTGGCGTGGCGGTCGATGGCCGCGCCTTGCCCTCCGCCGGCAAGTGGTTCTCCAGGTCGGATTCGCGCACCACGCCAAAGCTCTTGTCGGGCAACACGCCGGCTTCGACTTGGACGTCGGGTTCAATGCCTTGGGCCTGGATGGCACGCCCCTTTGGCGTGTAGTACCGCATGCTGGTCAGGCGCATGCCGGCTCCGCCGGGCAGGTCAATGATGGTTTGCACCGAGCCTTTGCCGAAGGTCTTGGCGCCAACGATGGTGGCGCGACGCTGATCTTGCAGCGCTCCGGCAACGAGCTCCGCGGCGCTAGCGCTGTATTCGTTGACCAATACAACCAGAGGACCGCGTCGCAGCGCGCCGCCGCGGGTTGCTTTGACTTCGTCCACCACCCGCTTGCGGTGTCTCGTGGTGAAGACCACGCCAGCGTCGAGCATTTCGTCCGCGACAGCGGTGGCTTCGGAGACCAATCCACCGGGGTTGTTGCGCATATCCAGCAGCACGCCCGCGAGAGGGCCGCCGTTTTCTGCGCGCAACCGTGCGACCGCTTCGAGCAGCTCCCCGTGCGTGCCCGTTTGGAACTGCTTCAAGCGCAGGTATCCGATCTCGCCGTCCATGAGCGTCTCCGTCACGCTCGAAACTTCGATGATCTCCCGGGTCAGCTTGAAGTAGATCAGTTCAGATTTACCCTGACGCCGCACGCTGATCGTGACTTTCGTGCCTGGCCCGCCCCGCATCCAGCGCACTAGTTCTTCAGGGCTCTTGCCTCGCACACTCTGGTTGTCGATGGCGACGATGCGATCGCCAGACTTAACGCCCGCCCGTTCCGCCGGGGAACCCTCGATGGGAGCGATCACCTTGATGCCGTCGTCGCCAAAGTCGACCTCTACGCCGATGCCGCCGAAGCGGCCGTCCGTGTCCGCCTGGAAGATGGCGTAGTCCTCTGGAGGCATGTAGGCGGAATGGGGATCCAGTTCGGCCACCATTCCTTTGATTGCGCCCTCGGCAAGTCGGCGCCGCTCGACGGGGTCGACGTATTCGTGCTCCACGAGCACGAGCACGCGGGCCATCTGCGCCAGCACGTCGTAAGGACTCTCTGCAGCAGGCTTGGACGACGCCGCGGACGACAGCGTCAGCGCCGAGAGCAAGAAAGCCGCAGTCAGGATTGGGCGAGCACGCATACGAGGCCTCAGGTTAGAGCAGATCTCCCCGGCTGGTGTACGTATTGCCGTCCCGCCGGCGCGGCTCCGCGCGGGTGATTGCTTCGTGTTTCCGGGCCTCGGGCTGGCGCGGCCGTGCCGTTTTTCGAGGTCCCGTGCGAGCTCCCGCCAGGGCGCGCCCCTGATCTCGGCCGTGTCACCCGGAAAAATCCTTTGATTCTCGGGGCCTGTAGGTGATACTCGGAGGAACACTTGGGTCTGTTTACAGGGCCCTACACAGTGGTGGAGCGCTACGTGGCGGATGATTCGAATAAGGGCGGCAGCGACAAGCGCAAACAAAGTCTCTATTTCCCCGAGGCAATGCTTCAGGAAATAAAGGACGAAGCGGCACGTCTGGACCGGAGTTTGTCCTGGGTCGTGCAGCGCGCGTGGAAGCTAGCGCGGCTAGAAATTAAAAAGATCCCAAGCGTCAACGACATCGGTGACGACGACGACGATTCCGACGCGAGCTGAGCCACCCTTCGTGGAGCAGCTGACGGTCGGACGCGACGGTACTAAGCTATATCTGCGTTCGCGCCAGGGTCCGTCGCCCGTCACCGCGATCCTGTGCGACGGCATCTGTTGTGATGGGTTCGTCTTCAAGTATCTCTGGGACGATCTGCAGCGGCTACTCTCCGTTGCCCACTGGAACTACCGAGGTCACGGACGCAGCGGCGCGCCCGTTGACGCCGACTTCATCGATGTCTCTGCTCATGCGTCGGACCTAGATGCGGTGCGGCGAGCCATCGACGATCCTCCCGTCGTGCTCGTCGGCCACTCGTTTGGAACTCAGGTTGCGCTGGAAGCCTATCGACTACGCCCTGACAAGATCGTGGGCATGGTGTTCTTGTGTGGCAGCTTTGGGCGCGTCACCCACACTTTCAAAGGCAGCGACGTGCTTGCTCAGATCTTGCCGCGGCTGCGGGAGATGTCTTCGGACCACCCCAAAATTGCGCGTGCCCTCTGGTCCCGCGTGCCCCCGAAGATGGCGGTGCGCATTGGCATGTTGACCGGCGATTTAGACGCACGCACCGTGCGCCCGGAAGATGTCGAGCCCTACTTCAAGCACGTGGCTCACATCGACTTTCCGATGTTCGTCCGGATGCTCGAGCACGCCGGTGAGCATTCCGCCGAAGATCTACTGCCGGATATAGATGTGCCGGTGCTCGTGATTGCGGGCGATCGCGATTCATTCACGCCTCCGGAGCTGAGCGCGAAAATGGCGGACATTTTGCCCCAGGGCGAGCTCGTCATGTTAGCTGGCGGGACCCATGTGGCGCCCCTGGAACAGAACGAACTGGTGACCTTGCGCATCGAGAAGTTCCTCACCGAACACCGTATCCCATGAAGCGTGGGCTGGTGCTCGTGGCGCTATTGGCGCTGGGCTGCGACGACAAGAGCGCCACACCGCCCGCGGGCAGCGCCGCGACTGCGGCCTCTGTCGTCGCGCCTCCAAGCGCTGCGGGTGCCGCATCCAAGCCGGCACCACCGGCAGCGAGTGCAGGCGCCGCTCCGGCCAGTGCACGGACGCCCCTTGAGCAGATCCGGTCCGCGAAAATCAAGTCCGTTGCCGTCACGGCGGAGGGGTACCGCGGCGAGCTGGTCGGTGGGGGCACGGCCCAGCTGATCTTCGCGACGAAGCTTGCGCCTCTCGCGCCGCGGGCTCCGAGCGCCCATGCGAATCTGGCCGCCGAAGTGGCGCCGGCCGTCGTGGCACCCACGGCGCTTCGCATGCTCAGCCTGAAAGAAATCCTTGCAGCCGCTGATGAGAAGACCCGGCGCAAACTCGGCGGCGAGCTGCGCGTGCTCGCGGACGGTAACGTGGAGGCAACCCTGGTCCTGCTGCCGGCGAAGCGCATGGTGACCTTGGAGGTCGGACGCGTGCTAGAAGGCACGCGCACCCATAAGTGGGAAACCGAGCTGATGAGCCGCCCCGCGCCCAGCGAGCCAGCGGCGCTCCTGGCAGCGTACCAGCAGGTGCTCGCAGTGGACGCCCTCTGCCAGAACCTTCGGCGCATCAAGGTTGCTGTGGATGACGATACCAAGACGGTCCTTGCCCTGGAGGGTAACGACACATTTTCCGCCGCGGCCGCCGACGGCAGCGTGGGCGATCCACTACCTCGGCTCAGTCGGCACGTGCTCTTTTCCAAGGCGCTGGACGAACGCATTCGCAAGCTGGACCGCGCACGCATCGAGGCCGCGCTGCGCTCACCCAGCGGTGGGCTTCTCGTCACGCCGATGCAGGTTGACGAGGTTGTGCAGCGCCGGGATGCCCTGCAACGCCTATTCGACCGCCGCATTAAGAGCCGTGGCCGCGATGCGACCCTGGCATTGCCCTGAACTCTGCCGTCGCGGTATAGACTGTAGGTGTCTGACCTCGACCCGCCGCTTGTTGGCTCGCTTTTAGGCCTCGCCGCCCACGACCTGCGCAATCCGCTTTCTGCGCTGCGTAGCAACCTCGGATATCTTGAGAGTTCACTTCCGGCCGCTGACGAAGACACCCGCGAAGCTCTGAGTGATGCGTTCGTGTCCTGCGACAGCCTGCTGCGCATCATCGACAATCTGGACTGGCTGGGTCGCACCCTGCGGGGAGATACGGCGGCGATCGGCAGCTTGCCAGTGCTCGGGATCGTGCAGGAAGTGATCGCGCAGAACGCCGCGCTGGCTGTCAGTCACGAAACGAAGATCCAATTCGAGCAAGGCGCGGTAACGGACTCCACTTGGGTCGAGTCCGAACGCCAAGCACTGACGGTCGCGCTATCCAATGTGGTGCGCAATGGGATCCAACACGGTGGCCGCGGACCCGTACGCGTGGCGATTACGCTCGAAGCGGGTCGTTGTGTGATTTCGGTACGGGATCCTGGCGAACCGATCCCGGACGACGCTTGGGCCATCGCGACGAGCGCCGTGGGCCAGTTGTCCGCTAAGAAGCGAAGCGCTGCGCGCTACGGTTACGGCTTCGGGCTGTACGCGGCCCAGGCAGCCGCCACGGCTGCGGGCGCGACGTTGGGGCATGGCGCCGAAGCGGGTGGCGGCAGCGTGATGTCGCTCTCGCTCAAATGTAGCGAAAAATAGAACGACGGCGATTCAGGGTTGCACGATGCTGACCGAGTCCGGGTCGCGGTGCAGGATCTTGCCGGTTTCGCCCGGGCAGCCCCAACAATTGCTGAAGTGCAGTCGCGGCCGGATGTATCCGCTGTACGCCAGGGCCACCGGCCCGGGTTCGTCCTTCATGATGTAGCTGGCGGACAGCGCGTACTTCTTGTCGCCCAGGCTGTGGAAGGCCACGACGAAACTCGTGTTCTTGCCGGAGCGCGCGGCGACCAGCAAAAATTCCGAACCCGCAACGGGGTTCCAGATCAATGGCGAGACGGTGAACAAGAATCCCTTCTTTTCCCCTGGCCCACGGGCCACGACGGTGTTGGCGGCTTCGGGCTCACGGAAGAATTGGATGTCCTTGGCCACGGACTGCGTCGCCGGATGCGCGCGCAGCAGCGCTTCGAGCTCCTTGGCAGTCAGTCGCAGCTTTCGAAATGTCGCGCCCAGGCGCGGTTCCTTGATGACGGCGGCGTTGGGAGCGCCACCGCAACAGCGGAACGCGATGTCTTCGGCCTTGGTTTCCGGATCGATCCCGCGTCGTGCCGCGCAGCGGTGCTCCGTTGGATTGGCGCCCCGCGCGGCGCCACGGATGGAGGCACGCCGCGGTCCTTCTTCGGGCACCACATCACTATGGGTCCACTCCCTGAGCGCCGCGCCCATGCCGAGCACTTCGAAGCCACTGGCACAGGTACGCGGCTCGTCGGCGCAGCGCGGATCCCACGCAGCGCCGGTGGGGTAGGTGTCTCCGCTAGGTCCGCGGCACGCGCGTTCCCACTCCAGCTCAGTGCACAAGCGGGCCCCCCGCTCTCCGCACTTCTTGCGCGCTTCCTCTCGAGACAGGCCGACCAGGGGCGGCAGCGCCGGATCATTGGGGTAGGGCAGGCGGTCGATCTTGAACTCGCCTAGGTCCACGCTGTGTGCGACGGGTTCAAGCTCTGGCAAGCGGCCTGTGGCCCCAGGGATGCTGCCGGCCGTGAACTCCCCCGCGGGCACGTCGATCTTTTCGCCGGACAGCGGCGCTTGTTTCGGGGCGCGCACAGAACCTACCGCTGCGGCAGATTCGGCGGGGGCGGGGTTGGCGCTTGCCGCGCTGCCCGACGGTGCGTCGTCGGCAGCCCGCTCCTTTTGGCACGCCCCGGCACCCAGGCCCAGTAGGCACGCGGCTGCGGCCAGCGCTGCTGTCATCTGACTCCGCACGGCCGGGAGCCTACTTGGCGCCGCGCGCTTTCTGAAGCCGCTTCCTGCGTCTCGTCCCCCGCCAATGTTATCATTGTTAACATTGTAACAAACTGGCCGAAATCCGGCGAAGGGCTAGGATGGTTGGGTGCCACACCCACTGGCAACCCACCTGGCGCCGATCATCGACATGGAGGTGCCACAGCTGCAGTCGATTGTGGCCCGCTGGGTTGTCAACGAATCCGACGAGCTTGAGCGTGCACGCTACCGAGTCTTCGGCGCTGGGCTGCGCGGGTTGAAGGAGCGCATTCTGAAGCGCCCGGCGCCCCCCAGCGAAGAAGAAGTCGAAATCGCGATTACGGCGATGCTCGCGCTGGCTGGGCGACGCGCGCGCGATCTGCGGGCGTGACGGCTGGCTTTGCGGAGCGAGAGCTCCGGAGCGTTGCCGACGCCACTTTCGTGGTGGCCCCGAAGTCTGTTGCTGGCGGAGCCGATCTGCTGGACTTGTGTGACGCCGCGCTGCGCGCGCCGGTCGGCACGCCGCCCATCGCGGAGCTGGCGCAGGTCGCGCGCTCCATCGTCATTGTCGTCAGTGACGCCAGTCGCGATGAACCTCGGCACGCGATGCTCACAGCGCTGCTGTCCGTGGTCCCCCGCTCGCGCACGTCGCTCATCGTGGCCAGTGGCACGCATGCGCCGGGCGACGCCAGCGTAGTGCCGGACTCATTTCGCGATCTTCCGCTGCTTGTGCACGATGGCGGCCAGAGGGCGGCCATGCGCGATCTGGGAAAAACCTCCCGAAACACGCGAGTGCGCCTGCAGTGCAGGGTGGCGGATGCGGATTTGGTGATCGTCACGGGGCGTGTGCGTCCCCACTACTTCGCGGGATTCTCCGGGGGCGTGAAGGGGGTCTTCCCTGGCTGTGCGCTGGCCGAAGACGCGCTGACGAACCATCGACTCAAAGCGCACCCAAGCGCGCGGCTCGGCAGTGTCGAGCACAATGTCTGTCGCCTGGATATGGAGGAAGCGGCGAGTCGCTTGCCCGGACGGCTGGCGATTCTGAACGTCCTGTGTGACGTGGACGGCACGCCCGTCGCGGCGGCAAGCGGCCACCCGGTGCACGCCCACAGAAAACTCGCTGCGGCGGCACGGGAGTTGTTCGGGGTGGCCCTGCCCGCTACGGACGTCTTGGTCGTTGGGGACCGCCCCCCGGTGACGCACACGCTGTATCAGGCGTCCAAGCTGGTCGCGCCTGCGGGGGCCGTGCTCAACGACGGCGGCGTCGTGATCGTGGTGGCGGACTGCAACGGCGGCACGGGACCCCTCGAGCGCGTCAACGAAGGCATCTACGCCTTGGGCCTGGTTCCGCAGTTGCCGTCGGCGCACGAAGTCTGGCTCGTGAGCACGCTGCCGGCGGAGTTGGTGGATCGCACCTACGCTCGCCCCGTAGCGAGCCTGCGTCGTGCGCTGTCCATGCTGGCGGAGCGAACCGGCACGCGCCTCGGCGACGGCCCTGTCCCGGCCCTTTGGCGCGCAGGCGAGGCCATCGTCACCCGGGGCGACTCATGACGCGTCGCGCCGCGAGAGAGAAAGTCGTCACAGGCGCGGGCAGACCATGACGTGAACGGGGATCCGGGCTAAGCATAGGCTCCACTCTCACGAGGAACGATGACCGAAAAGAAGGTGTCCTTTCCGGGTCGGGTGCTCTACCTGACCGAAGACAAGGAACTCATCCAGAAGCAGCTCGCTGGAGAGAACCTCGAATACGATCCCGCGCGTAAGCTCGTGGACAACATCTCCACGGACGAGATCACGCCTGGCTGGGTTTGCTACTACTTTGACGAAACCCTGGCGCGGTTTTGCCTGGTCGGGCTCCGGGGAGGGGCCATCGAAAAGGACGCCATCAAAAGCGGTGGCTTTTCGGTCATCGTCAGCGGCCGGAGCAAAGGCTGCGGCAGCTCTCGCGAGACCGCGCCGTACTCGGAGCTGAAGGCGGGCGTGCAGCTCGTGGTCGCTGAAAGCATCGAAAAGATCTACGGCCAGAACTGCCAGAACATCGGGCTTTTGACCACGACGGATTTCTCGATCCTCGAGCGCATCAAGCGCGGGGAAGCCATCGCCATCAGCGAGTTCACCAAGGGGCTCGATCCCATCAGCGCGCAGATCGTCGAAGAAGGCGGGCTGTTCGCCTACAACAAGCGGCGCATGGCCGGCGAGCTCTCGCCGCCCAAGACCGAGACCGCAGCTCGACCCATGACGCTGTGCGAAAAGATCATCGCTGCGCGCGCCATCGCCAACGCAAAGACGGGGGCGCTCGGCATCCCCGCCGTCAAGCCCGGAGACGCGCTGTTCGTGCGCACGGACGTACGCTTTTCCCACGAATACGTGACGCCCATGGCGGATTCGCTGTTTCGGGCTGGGTTCGGTGCCGATGCAAAGGTCAGCGAACCCGAAAGCGTCTTTGCATTCCGGGACCACCTGACCTTCCTCGATATGGTGATGCCCGAAGCCCACAAGAAGATGGGGCTCAAGGAGCAAGCTCATTCCCTGAAGACCGAGCAGGAGCGCTTTACCGGCCGTCACGGCATTCGCCTGTACGGCGAGGTCGAGCGCGACGGCAAGACCGTCGGCAGTGAAGCCATCTGCCACAACAAGGTGATCGAAGAGCTGGCCCTGCCCGGACAAATCGTTGCCGGCACGGACTCGCACACCTGCATGGCGGGAGCGCTTGGGTGTTTCGCATTTGGCGTCGGCAGCACAGACATGGCCAATGCGTGGTTCACCCGGGACGTGCGCGTGCGGGTGCCCGAGACCGTGCGTTTCGTGTTGACCTCCGAGCTTTCCCCAGGGGTCTGCGCGAAGGACGTCATGCTGCACATCTTGAGCCTCTCCCATTTCAAGACCGGCAAGGGCATCGGCCAAGTGCTCGAATTTGCCGGGCCCGGCATCGCCAGCATGGGCTTGGACGAGCGCGCCACCCTCACCAACATGGCCGTGGAGGCCGGGAGCTTCACCGGTATCATCGAGGCCGACGAACGCGTCGTCGAGTATCTGGCAGAAATGCGCGGACTGGACAAAGACGCGGCCCGTGCCCGGATTGTGCGTGCGGATGCCGAGGCGCAGTATGCCGATCAGTTCGAGATCGACTTGTCCAAAGTCGTGCCCATGGTCGCGACCCCGGGCGACCCTCGCAACGGCGTGCCGCTGAGCGAGCTCGGCAGCGACGTGCCCGTCACTATCGCCTACGGCGGCTCCTGCACCGGCGGGAAAAAAGCCGATATGGACATGTACGCGGCGGTGCTGCGCCGCGCCCTCGACAAGGGCAAGCGCGTGGCCGACGGCGTGCAGCTCTTCATCCAATTCGGTTCACAGCAGATCCGCAGCTACGCGCAAGAGCGTGGATACATCGACGTCTTCGAGCGTGCGGGAGCGCAGCTGGTCGATCCGTCCTGCGGCGCGTGCATCCGCGCGGGCCCAGGCGTCAGCATGACCGCCGACGAAGTAACCGTTAGCGCCATCAACCGGAACTTTCCCGGCCGGAGTGGTCCGGGCAAGGTGTATTTGGCAAGTCCGCTGGTGGTGGCGGCAAGTGCTGTGGCTGGCAAGATCGTCAGTCCGGAATCCATCTAGGCAGCCGTGAGTCTCACGGTCGGTCCTGGCACTCTGGTGAAGCTCCACTATGTCGTCCGCGACGACGAAGGCGAAACCGTCGCGGACGAGGTCGTGGAGCGCGTCTTTGGCTACGGGCAGCTGTTGCCAACGGTGGAGCAAGCGATTGACGGGCTGGCATCCGGCGCGAAACGAAGTGCGAAGCTGCGTCCAGAAGATGCCTTTGGCGAGCGGGACCCCGAAGCGGTGTTGGAGGTGGAACGCGAGGAGTTCCCCGAAGACGTGGCTCCGGGCGACCATTTCCAGGCCGAAGACTCCGAAGGCAAGTTCGTGATGCTGACCGTGCTCGACGTGGACGCCGAGCGAGTCGTGGTGGACCAAAACCACCCGTTGGCCGGCCTTTCCCTTGCGCTGGACCTGGAAATCCTCGACGTGCGGGTGGCAGAGAGCGCCGAAATCGATGCTGCGGAAGCCGCCCTTCAGGTGGCCAGTCCGCCGGACATTTCCCTCATTCCTCCCGAGGCCTTGCTCGCACGGGGCCAGCGGCGTAACGAAGACGGCGAAAGCCCGGATGGAGCCGACCACGGCTCGCGGGGGCGCCGCGGCAAACCTGGAGACGAATCGTGAATCAAAATGAAAAGCTCAAGCTGGACGTCCGTGTCCGAGATCGCTTGGTGTCGCGCGGAGCGGTGACTTCCGAAGAACTGGACACACACCTCGCAGCCCTACCGGACTGCGAGGCCCGTTCTGAGGCAATGGATCTCAGTCAACCCGCCCTTGGCGACGCGGCTGATGGCGCAACGGTACCGGTAACGGGCATGGTCGGAGCGGAGGCCGGTTCCGACGAGGACTTGGTGGCCCCGTGAGCGACAACGGCCCGGATTCCAAGCAGCAGCGACGAGCCCGCGACGCGTTTCAAGACGCGGCCGGGCTCCCGGCAATCGATTTCGCCACCTTCGTGCTGTCTCTTGCGCAATCCGGGCGCGTTCATCTGGGGGATGCCCCAGATCCGTCCGACGGAAAGGCGCACGTCGAGCTCGGACTCGCGCGTCAAAGCATCGATTTACTCACGCTGCTCCAGGAAAAGACCCGCGGGAATCTGACCGGCGAAGAAGAAACGCTGCTGGCCCAAGCGCTATATGATCTGCGTATGCGCTACGTGGAGGTCGAAAAGTCCAAGTGAAGCGTGCCAGCACTGCGAAGATCGGAGCCGTCGTTGCGCTCGCTGCGACTGTCGTAGGAAGCGCCGCGTGCAAACGCCAGACGGCGAGTGGCGCGGATGCGGGTGCGTCTGCATCGGTGACGGCGCCGGCTCCGCCCAAGCCAAATACGCCACTTCCGGCGGCACCGCCCGCCGCCGCGCCGCAGAGTTTCGCGGATCTGGCGGCGAAGGCAGATCCCGCAGTGGTGTTCGTGAAGACCCTTCAGGAGCAGCGCGGTCGCACCGGACGCAGGCGGGTGATCGGCGAGGGGCTTGGCAGCGCTTTTGTCTATGACTCGAGTGGCCTGATCCTGACCAACAACCACGTGATTGAATCCGCCACGGACATCCGGGTGATCTTCCGGGGCGAGCAGGAGACCAAGGCCACCGTCGTCGGCCGAGACCCGCCAACGGACATCGCGGTGCTGCGTGTCGAGCAGAAGTCCCTGAGCCACCTGCCCCTTGGTGACTCCGACGCCACCCGTGTGGGCGACTGGGTCGTGGCCATCGGTAATCCCTTTGGCTTGTCCCACACAGTGTCCGCTGGGATCGTCTCGGCCAAGGGGCGCACGGGTCAGGACGTGAAGGGCCTGGGCGACGGCACCGGCTACTATAATTTCTTGCAGACCGACGCGAGTATCAACCCCGGCAACTCCGGGGGGCCGCTGCTCGACATGGCGGGGCGTGTTGTGGGCATCAACACGGCGATCCGCGCGCGCGCCAACAGCATCGGCTTCGCGATCCCGATCAACATGGTCAAGGACTTGTTGCCCCGACTGATCAAAGACGGGAAGATCAATCGCAGCGCCATCGGGATCCGGGTTTCGTCCGTGTTGCCGGAGGACTCCGAACGCCTCAAGCTTCCCAACGGTACGGGCGCGCTGGTGCGGTTCATTGTGCCGGGCGGCCCGGCGGATAAAGCGGGGCTCCGACCCGACGACGTGATCGTCGGCTTTGATGGCGAGGCCGTGCCGGGCCCGGAGAAGCTTCGCTGGCTCGCCAGCCTGGCGGGCGTTCACAAGACGGCGCAGCTGAAGGTCCTGCGGGGCAGCCGCTCCTTCGACCTGAAGGTCACCCTCTCGGAGCTGCCGGAGCAGCCTGCGGAGCCAGAAGAGCCGACTTCACCCTTTGGCGTGCCCCCCGGGCATCCGTGATTCCGGCCCCCTGGCCGGTGTATGCGGGGGCATGGTACGTGCGTTGGACGTAAGAACAGCTCAGATGCCTCCCTCCGACAGCAGCTCCAGCCCCGACATTCGCAGCGAAAACCCCGCTGCGGAGGAGCCCCCTGCGGAGCCCGGTACGCAGAGGCCTGATCGACCTGTCTCGGCCGTGAATAGCGCGACCCGTCGGGCGTCCAACAAAGTGGCCCGCGCTGCGGAAGCTGAGCATGACCGTGCCCTCATCAAAAAAGCCCAAGATGGCGACCGCCGCGCATTTCGCGAGCTCGTGGAGCGCCACCAGCGCCGTGCCTTCGCCATCGCCATCGGCTTGGTTCGGGATGAGCAAGATGCCCGGGAAATCGTCCAGGAGGCTTTCCTGCGCGTTTACCGCGGCCTGGACCGCTTCCATGGCAGTTCCAGCTTCTTCACCTGGCTGTATCGGATCGTCACGAATCTCTCCATCGACCTCATGCGCAAGCCGTCCCGCCGCGAACGGGAGCTGGACGTCACTCGGGAGATCAAAGACGAGCTCGACGTCCCGCTCATGTCCCGAATCGACGGTGCGGATCCCCACGACGTGGTTCGCCGAAACGAAATCGCCGAAACCATCCAGTCCGCGTTGGACGCGCTTCCCTCGTACCACCGCGGCGTCATACTCATGCGCGAGGTCGAGGGCATGAGCTACGAAGAGATGGCGGACGCCATGGGGGTGAGCAAAGGTACCATCATGAGTCGCCTGTTCCATGCCCGACAGAAGCTGCAGCGGGCACTGGCGTCGTGCTACAAAGAGCAATTCGGGGAGCTCCCGAGCGGTAAAGGCCAGCGCTCATGAAGAACCGAAGCCTGACTTTGATGCAGCACCACGATGCTGAACTCGATGCCGAAGCCGCGGCGGAGCTCGACGCTGCGCTCAGCGCTGAAGACGTGGCCATCCTCGAAGGGCTGGAACAGCTTGGCGACGTGGTTCGTGCCCACGCAGATCGCGGCGCGCCGCTTGCGGATGGCATCGCCGACGACCTATTCGCGCAGATCGAAGCGGAAGACCGCAAGCACGCCCGGGTGGCGGCGCTGCGCGTGATCGAAGGCGGAGCCGGCGCGTCTGTGGAGCCACCCGCAGCCGAGCCAGCCGCGAATGTGTCCCAGGTTCTGTCGCAAATTGCCGCCAAAGACAGCGCGAAGCCGGGGGATGGTCGCGCGGGCCGCATTTTCTTGGCACTGTCGCTGGCCGCCGCGGTCGCACTCGGCGCGCGCGCCGTGCTGACGGCGGACTACACCGCGCCGGTGCAGACGGTTGCTGGCCTGGTCGAAACGGTGGTCGCGCCCCCTGTCGTGGCTCCCGAGCTTGCCGCCGCCGAGGCGGATTTGTCTGCCGCGGCTATCGAAAGCGTCGATTTTGGCAACCAAAACGGCGCTATCTTCATGGTCTCAGCAGGGGCCGAGACAACTCCGGTCGTTTGGTTGAGTGACGACCCGCAAAGTGGCGATAGGATGGAACCACTATGAGAGCTTCGACGTTCGCGCTTTTCGGCTGCTTGCTTCTCGGCGGTGGCGTCGCGCTTGCCCAGGGCAAGGCACCGGATAAGGCGAAGCCGCCGGCTGCCGCTAAGGACAAGCCCAAGGACGACAAGGGTGACGCGAAGCAGGAGTTCTTTGCGGAAGTCATGGTGCTGCACGCGACGAACACGAAGAAGGGCATCGACAAGCGCATCGGCGACATGCCGGAGCTGAAGAAGCCACCCTTCTCGTCCTACGACAGCTACGAGCTACTCGCGAAGCACAAGCTACCACTCTCGAAGGACGATCCGAAAACTGTCGACCTTCCAAATAAGCGCGTGCTGCAGACCAAGTTGCTCGAGGTGCTGCCCAAAGATCAGCTGCGCATCTCTGCAAGTATCAACCAACCCAAGGGCAAGACCTTCTTGCCGCTGTTGGAGGTCAAGGCCAAGGTGGGGCAGTCCTTCATCGTGGCTGGGCAGAGCTTCAACAAGGGCATCCTCGTTCTTGTGATCCGCGTTGTGCGCTAACGGCGGCTGCCCTTTTTGAGTAACTGCCGGCCGGAGCAATGGCCGCTGATCTCATGGGATCGGGGGTCTTGACGACGGTCGCTCGACCACAGGCAGCACAACCCGGAAAGTCGTACCCGGGCTGTGACGATTGGGATGGGCGGACATGCTGCCGCCGTGGGCTTCGAGGATGCTGCGCACGATGGACAGCCCCAGGCCTGTGCCCTCGCCGGGTGCTTTGGTCGTGAAGAAGGGGTCGAATATCCGTTCCAAATCCTGCGGCGGGATCCCTTCACCCAGGTCGATGACCTCGACGATGACCTGGGAGCTGTCTGCGGCCAGGGACCAGGAAAGCTCCAGCGACCCACCGGAATTGCGCATGGCATGGGCGGCGTTGGTGAGCAGATTGACGAAAACCTGGGTCAACTGGCCTGCGACGCCGCGCACCAGTAGCGTCGGCCGAGCGCCGCTTAGCCTTGCGACAACCTGACGTTCGGCGAATTCGTGCTCGCAGAAGACGAGTGCCTTGTCCAAGACCTCCCCGAGATGCACGGGCCCGGGCACATCCGTCGCGGGGCGTGCGTAGGACACGAGATCTCGTGAGAACTTCAAGATGCGCTCGGCGCCCTCTTGGATCCGCCCAAGTCGCTCCAGCGCGTCGGCGTCTTCCCGCGTCGCCGCGTTGCGCCGCAGAAACTCCGAGTAGGCGATGATACTGGTCAGCGGGTTGTTCAGTTCGTGCACGATGCCCGCTGCAATCTGTCCCAGGCTCGCTAGCTTTTCCGCTTGAATCACCTGGGCCTGGAGTCGGCGCAACTCGGTTGCGTCTTTGCGTGTGCGCTCGATGTCGCTCTGCCGTGCGAGTGCCTGTTCGATGGCGCGTCGCACGTATTCCATGATCGTCCACAGTCGCTCGCTCTCGGGCGGCAGCCGCGCTGCGGCCAAGTGCAATGTGGAATTCCCCACGCGATCGATGTTGAGCACGCGTTCCTCTGTCAGTTCTGGGAACAATCGTGTGGGGTCGCGCCCCGACGCGGCGTCCCAGTCGTCCGGGACGTAGCGCCGCAACACCTGCCCGTGTGAGCTCTCGTCGTTTAAGCACAGCCCGATGGCGATGCCCGGCGTCAAGGTTGCAAGCGCCCGCATGACCTCGTCCGCGACGGTCTCGACTCCCGCCGGCGCAGCCAGGACGAGGGAAAGCTCAAGCAGTTGGGTCAGGGTGGGCGAATCGAGGGGCTGCCGCTGGCGTCGCTGGGACTCTGCTGGGGACAGGGCCTGGATGTCCGACGTCTGACCCGGCGCGCGGGTCTTGGGATCGTCGTCGGGGCGTCGCGTCATCGGCTCCGCGCTCCCGGGTCAGAATCGGCGCTGGCTTTCTCGAGATCGAGGATCTTCGCGCCTCCAACGTAGCTCTTGGTTTCGTATTTGGTGATCTTGCCGACCTTGCGCACGATTTCCGCCATGCGTTCGGCTTCACTGATGATGACCCCCGCCGCGTTGTACATGGGGGTCTCGTTGTCCAGGTTGCGTCGAAGCAGTTCGGCGTACCCAATCACACTCGTCAGCGGTTGGTTCAGTTCGTGCGCGGCCGCGCCCGCCAGTTCTGCAACGATCGACTGTTTCTCCCGCGCGCGCAGCTCCTCTTGGGCGCGGGTCAGGCGTTCCTCCATGCGCAGCTTCTCGCGGATGTCCGTGAAGATGCCGACGGAACCCACGGGCCTACCGTTCTCGAAAATCAGCGATGCGCTCAGTGTCACGGGAATGCGCGTGCCCGCGGCGCTGACCATGTCCACGCGAAACCCCTCGAGGCGGCCCGGACCGTTGGTATTGGGATCGCGGATCTTCTGCATGACTTGCCGCGCCACGCCGTCCGGGTACAGAGCAGCGGCGTTCATTTTGCCGACCACGGCTTCCTTGGGGTAACCAAAAATGCGCGCGGCGGCGCGGTTGAAGAGCAACAAACGCCCGCTCAAGTCCGCAGAAACGATGCCGTCTACGGAGCTTTCGATCACACGCTCCAAGAACTCCTTGGTTTGGCGTAGCTCGATATCAGTCTGCCGTTCCTGGGTCACGTCGCGGAAGGTCCACAGCATGGCGCCGTCTTCGTGCAACACCGGGCTCAGGTTCACGCTGAGCGTGATCTCCGTGCCGTCCTTGCGGGTGAAGCGTATGTCTTCACTCATGCCCGGAGTGCTATCGGAAAAGCTGTTGCGCAGCTCGTCCGCGCGTTTGGAGTCTCCCCCCATGAGTGAGCCCAGATCCGAGGAAAGCAGCTCCTCGTCGGAGTATCCGGTGATGGTTTTGGCTTGGAGGTTGGCAAAGAACACCCGCGAGTTCGAGTCGAGCACGATCATGCCGTCGGTGGCGCTTTCGAACACGTCTGCGTAGCGTTGGAAGAGCCGCGCGCGCTGCTCCGCTTCCTCGCGGGCATGGCTACTCTCCTGGGTGGCGTCACGTAGGGATTGCAGAATACGCGCGTTGCGCAGGGCAATGGCCGTGGCGTTGGCAACGGTCTGGACCAGGGCTAACTCGTGGTCTGGAAAGGCGACGCGGTCGCGCGCCCGCAGGAAGATCACACCCGTGGGGCGGTGATCGTGGGAGATCGGCACGAGCGCCAGGGACAGGAACTCAAGGGAACCGTCGCCTTCGCGCACCACTTTGAGCAAGGGGTGGCGGCTGGCGTCGCGAATCACGAGGGTGCGTCCCGTGGACAACACCTGCTGGATCTCCGGATATTTGTTGAGGGAGATTGCCAGATTCTTGAGCTCCGCGTCGTCACTGGTTGCAACGACGTGACCTGTGTCGCTGTTTTGGCGAACCAAGACGATGCTGCAGCGATCCACGCGCGCGACTTCCGCCACACGTTGCACGACGGTGTACAGGATGCCGCGAATGTTCAGTGTGCTTGCGAGGGCCTGAGTCAACTCAAGCACGGTCTGTGAATCTTGCTCGCGACGACTCAGACGTTCGACGTAATCGCGAATGCGCAACTGACCACGGATGCGCGCGACTAGCTCTGCCGGACGGAACGGCTTGTGCACGTAGTCGTCCGCGCCGGAGGCAAACACGCGACCGATTTCTTCGTCCGAGTCGAGGGCGGTTAATACCACGACTGGCACATCCGCCAGGTCCGGGCGCGCGCGAATGTGGCGCAGCACGGCGTAGCCATCGGGGTCCGGCATGATCAAGTCGAGCAGCACCAGGGAGGGCCGGGTGCGCTCCAAGAATGCGATGGCTTCGATGCCGCTGGTGGCTTTCGCGACGTCCATGCCCGCCGTCACCAGCGTTTCCGTCAATACGTGACGGCTGACAGCGTCGTCGTCGACTACCAGGATGGGGCTTGGACCATGCACGGAGGGCGCCAAAAATGTACTCTTTCGATGGGGATGCGCGCAACGAGGCGCAGCGACTTAGCCGCTTTTGTCTTCGGTTCCGCTCGGCCGCGTGCCGTCCACGAGGGTCTCCTCGATTGCCGGCGCCTGCGCCAAGGTGCCGCGGGGGGCGTCTGCGGGCGGCGTCGCCGGGACGTTTGCAGCGGCAGCCGGGGAGGCCGGAGCAGCCGGATCAGCCGGAGCAGCCGCCGCAAGAGTCGGCGCGCCGGCGATGCGGCGGTTCTCGGTGACGACGGGTTCCGGGGGCGGAAGGATGCCGCGCTTGACCACGGGAAAACCGACGGCGAATACGATGATGGTGGTGAGCACGCATGCAAACACCACGACCGGTAGCGTTTCGGTGCCGGCAATGCCGCTCGACATCGGCAGCGTCGCCAGGACGCCCGCGGCCATTCCGCGCGGCATGCTCACCGTTACAAGGTTTTTCTCGTCGCTGCTCAAACCGCTGCCAAGGGTCGCTAAGCGCGCCGTTGGGATCCGACTTCCGAACAGGAGGCCACCGAGGATGGCCCCCAGCAGCAGCAGCGGCCAGGGGCCCGTCATCATTGCGCCGATGAACACGAAGAAAAAAGACTTGATGATGAATGCGACCTGTCGGTGAAACCCACGCACGGACGTATCCAATTCGACCGGTTTCGCCAGGCCGATGCGGCGGGACAGATCCGGCGCGTTCCCGAGGATCACGGCGACGGTGAGGATGCCGAGGGCGGCGCTGCCGCCAAGGCGCTCGATCACGACGTAGAGCACTAGAAGCGCCGAGAGCGTGACGGGGTAGGCGTGCTCGTGCTCATGGAGGAAGCGCAGGAACAGCAGCCACACCACGCCGGCGACGACGCCGATGGCTAGACCGATGCCAAAGGAACGGACCAGCGCCACAGCTGGGCCCCCAGCGCCTGTCGAACCCTGCACCATGACGTTGATGATGGCGACGGTCGTGACGACGCAAAAGGCGTCGGTCAACGCAGACTCCAAGTTGACCAAATTCGCGACCTGGCCTTCGACCTTCGCTTGCTGCATCGCGGGCATGACGATGATGGAGCTGGACCCGCCCAAGATGGCACCCAAGAGCAAACCGTGCGTCCAAGTCCAAGCATCGGGCAGCCATCCCACCCAAGCTGCTGCCATGCTGGCGACGGTCATCACGAGCACCGACACCACAAAGCTCAGAACTGCCAGCACCCCGGAGCGCGGGGCGGCCCGGGAAAGCTCTCGCAAGCGCAGGGCGGATCCGCCTTCAAAGAGCACGACCACCAGAGTGACCGCCGCAAAATAGGGCGCGATGGTCTCGAGTGCGGGTTTTTGTACGACGCCGGAAACGGGGCCGATCAGCACGCCAGCGGTGATCAGCCACACCACGTCTGGGATGTTCGTGCGCTGGAAGATGATCTCGCCGATGGCGCCGATCAGAAAAATGCCCGCAATGCTCAACAAAAACAGCGCGACGGAGCTCATGAGGCGTGACCACTCTAGCACGGGCGAGGGCAGCTAGACCGAGCCGGCTACCCTGCATATAGTCCCCTGGTATTGTCGTCCCATTCGCGACAGCCCGGACCGCCCGGGCAGCCCGGCCCACAGGCGCTCGAAGAGCTCGAGGAGCTCGACGATGATGCCATCGTCGCGCAGCAATCCGCCGCGCACGCACCCCCCACACGCGCCCAGGTCATCCTCGAAGACCGCAGCGTGGTGGTGGCCGATCTGCCGCCAGAGATCGATCCGTCGGAAGTCATGGCGACTCGGCAGCTCAACGCCATGCCCGGCAGTCGAGACCCCACCATCGTGTTGCGACGACCGCCGGCACCAAAACCCGCGCGGCGACCGAATTGGCTGATCTGGGCGATCTGGATCTTCGCAGGCCTGCTCGCTTTCGCTTTTGGAGGCTTGCTTGCATTGCTGTCAGCGCAGGGCGAAGCTCCTGCGGAGGTTCCCATGGGCACGCCTCCCGCAGACCCGGCGGTCGCGCCGGCGGCGCAATGAGAGCGTCCCCACGCCGCTCGGTGCGCCCTTGATCAACTAGTAGCGCCGGCCTTCGGGTGCGTTCCGTAGCGGCGGTTCATCGCCGCGTACCTCGGCGACAGGAACCTCCGCTTCAATCTGTCGATGCAGGCGGAGCATGCGCTCCTTTGTTTCCTGGTCCGTCGCGGCCAAGTTCTTCTTCTCGTGTGGATCTTTGGCAACGTTGAACAGCAAGAAGCGCTTGTCGTCGCCAGCCACGAGCAGCTTGTCGTCGCCGTCGATGATGGCGCGTCGGCGGTCTTGTAGATTGTCCCGTGGCAAGTCCACCACCACGGGCCTTGCGGGGGCGTCCGTGCCCAATAGCTCCGGAACCAGGCTTCTGCCCCGCACGCCGGAAGGCGCGTCCCGGCCCATCAAATCCAGGATGGTTCGGCACATGTCGATGTGGCCGCGAGGCGTTGCGATGCGCCGGGGCTGCACGCCGGGAAACCAGAACATCCAGGGCACACGCACGAGTTCTTCCCAGACTTCGTAGCCGTGCTTGAGGTGGCCGTGTTCGCCGAAGGATTCCCCATGGTCCGCGGAAATGATGATGGCTGTGTGTTTCCCGAAGGGTTGCTTCTGGATCCAACTGACTAGGCGTTCGACGTGCTCGTCGGTGTAGTGCAGTTCCTGGTCGTAGTAGTCGCGGGGTTGCGTGCCCCATACGGGACGGTCCTCGTGGTGCAAATATGGAGCGTGCGGGTCCATATAGTGCACGTAGGCGAAGAAGCGTTTGCCGTCAGATTGGTCGGCGTACTTCGGACTACGAAGCAAACGCATGGTGGCATCCGTAATGCGTTCCGAGGTGACGTTGTCCGTGCTCTTGTTGTTCAGCACAGTATTCGGCAGGGTGTGCGCCTGGGTGAAGCCCTGTGTCACTCCCGTCGCCGGGAAAAAGTACGCGTGGGAGAAGACTCCGAGGCTGGGCATGTTGTCGCCCAGCATTTCTGGCAGGGAGAGGTTCTCCGGGAACCAGTAGGTGAAAAAGTAGCCGCCGCGCCGCATTTCGCTCGGGTACTTTCCGCTTAGCATCGGCAGCACGCTCTTGGAGGTAGAGCTGGAGAGGGCGTAGCCGCGCAAGTAGCTCACTGTCTCGCCTTCGAAGCGCGTCAAAAACGGAGCGATGGGCCGCTTGTAGCCGTTCCAAGGCATGTCCCAGCGCATGCTGTCGATCAAGATCAGCACGACGTTCAGCGCTGGCAGCTTACGAACAGCCGCAGGGGCCTTCGGCGCGGCGCTGGCACTCGGCGCCGCGGTTTCCTTTTTTTGGACTGGCGCAGCGGCTGCTGACGCTGAAGGGCTCGCGCTTTTCTTGGCCGTCGCGCTCGGGCTGTCGCAGCTGCAGACGCATGCGCCCGCGAGGAGCAGCGCGGCACTGCGCATCACCAGCGCCGGCCTGGAGGCGCACCCTTGAGGGGAGGTCCTCCCGTTACTTCCGTGTTTGGGATCTTGGCGGATTCTTCGGCGTAGATCTTCTTGAGCGCCTCGAGCTTGGCCGGTTCCTCTTTCGCGAGGTCCGTTTCTTCCCAGGGATCTTTGGCCAGGTCGAAGATCATGAAGCTCTTGTCATCGCCAAATCCGACGATCTTCCAGTCGTCCGCAATGACAGCTCGGCGGCGGTCCATCAAATCTGCGCGGGGCAAGTCGACCACGACGCGCTTTTCTTTTGGCTCGATCTCGCCGAACAGCTCGGGCAGCAAGCTGTCGCCGCGGAATGCGGGCTTCGCCTCTAGGCCCATCAGATCCGCCATGGTCGGCGCGAGATCGATATGCCCCCGGCGCACGTTTTCGATCGTGCGGGGTGGCAAGCCGGGCACGCAGAACACCAGCGGCACCTTGACCAAGCTCTCCCATAGCTCGTAGGCGTGGCGCAGGTGGCCGCGTTCACCGAAACCCTCGCCGTGGTCCGCGGTGATCACGACGGCGGTGTGGTCCCAAAAGGGTTTCTTCCGCGCGAACTCGAGCAAGTCGTGCACCTGCGCGTCGGTGTAGTGCATCTCGGTATCGTAGATGTCGCGGGCCTTGTTGCCGAAGTCCGGGTGACCCTTGTGCTTCACATAGGTGTGGTGCGGATCCATGTAGTGGAAATACGCAAAGAAGCGCTTGTCCGTGCCCAGCTTGGGCTCGTCCAACATTTCCTTGGCGAGCTTGGTGAGTTTTTCGCCGGTAACGGAGGTGACGGCCTTCAGGTCGACGCCTCCCTCGATCAAGCGGTACTCGTCGAAGCCTTGATTATTGCCCAGTGCCGGCAAGAAGTAGCCGTGCGCCTGGCCCGAGAGTGTGCGCAGCCCCGCCTTTTGTGCGCGCTCGCTGATGAACAGGTTGTCGGCGTCGGGGTAGCGCGTGAAGAAGTACCCGTCGCGTTTCATGGCGCTGGGGTACTCGCCAACCAGGGCGGGCACGACGCTCTTGGCGGTGTAGCTCGAAAACGAGTAGCCCTTTGTGTACGCGATGCAGCTTTTCCCGATGTACTGCGTGAGATGCGGCGCGATGTCGCGCTCGTATCCCGCCCAGGGCATGTCTGCGCGCATGCTGTCGATCATGATCAGCAGCACGTTGTAGGGGCGGGCAGGTTTCGGTCGCAGTGGGGTCGGGGTCGCGGCGCTTTGTGAGGAGCTGGGCAGCGTTGCCGGCGCCGCGCTTGCGCTCTGGGGGGCGCCTTGGGGCGTGGCGCTCTTGTCGCATGCGGCTCCCAGGCAAACGATGCAGCCGAACACAGCGCCGCGGGGCAGGTATTGTGTCTTGGACGGTTTCATGGCTTCGGTGCGTTGCCGGTGGGGACCGCAGACTCGCCCCCCAGTTCTTTCCATGTGGCGCTGGCCCAACGGTAACCGCCCGTCCAGTCTGGATGTCGGCCGTCCGCCATACGGGGGAGGTTGAGTCGCGTCGAGTCAAGGTAGCGACAGTGCCCCAGGTTCTTCTTCAGTACCTGGATGAAGCCGAGATCCTTCTTCCATGCCGGCGGACCCAACCACAGGCAAGGGCGTCCCCGGGTGTCCGTCACGATTTGACGAATCGACGCGGCGCGCCGCTCTGGAGTTGGGTCGAAGAGCTCGTTGGACCCCAGGCTGATCAGAATGACCTGGGGATCGAATTTGTACATGGCCTTCTGCAGCAGGCGTTTCTCGCCTCCCCATTCCAACGTGCTCGATGAAGTGACGCTGTTAATGGAATAGGTATCGCCCCGGGCCTGGAGGATGGGTCGCAGGTAGTTGCCGACCAGCGGCACCATGGAGTCACCGACATGAAGGATGCGCTGGGCTTTTGCAGCGGCAACGCTGCCGCCGTCTAGGTCGAGCAGCAGCGGGCCGTCCGACGAGGGACTCGCTGTCTTGGCAGGCGGGGGGTCGCCGTCGCCCTTTTCGGCCGGACGGATCGTCGGCCCGGGCGCGTCCGCGCTGGCCTTGTCGAGGTCGGATGACGGACTTTGAGCCCTGGGCGTCGCCTGGCTTTCCTCGCAGCCAGCGCACGCGACGGCCACAGGCAGCAGCCACTGTGCGAGCATTCGTGGTGTCGGCACTAGGGCCGAATCATCGTCGAACGCTGGCCACAATCAAGAAAAGAACGTTGCCAGCCCGGTGCGGCGTGGGCTGGCGCCGCGGTCGCGCTGGGGCCGATGGGCTGCTAAAAGGCGTTCGGTGACTCTGCGCGCACTGCCCAAGGTCGATAAGGTGGCGCTGGATCCACGCCTCGCCAGCCTGTGTGAGCGACTGGGCGCGCGGGTGGTCACCGCCGTCGCGCGCAGCGTGATCGCGGACGCCCGAGAGCAGGTGAAAGCCGGTAGCACCGCTCCGAGCCTGGCGGATGTTGTCGAAGAGACCCGCGAGCGTGCTGAAAAGCGCCTCTCTCAAGAAGTGGTTCCGGTCATCAACGCCACGGGGGTTCTCCTGCATACGAACCTGGGCCGGGCCCCACTGAGCGCAGACAGCTTGCAGCGCATCGTCGACGTGGCTGGGCAGTATTCGACGCTGGAGATCGATCCGGAGCTTGGGGTGCGGACTCGTCGCGCGCTTGGCGTGGAGTCGCGACTCGCCCGACTCGCAGGCGCGGAAGACGCGTTGATCGTGAACAACAACGCCGCCGCAGTCTTGCTCTGCCTCAGCGGTCTGGCTGCTGGCCGCGAAGTCATCGTTTCGCGCGGGGAGCTTGTGGAAATCGGTGGCGGCTTTCGCATTCCCGAGGTGCTGGCGCGTTCTGGGGCGCGCTTGGTCGAGGTGGGGACCACGAACCGCACGCGCGCCGCCGACTACGAAGCCGCAATCTCGGACGCTACGGCTGCGCTACTGCGAGTGCATCCGAGCAATTTCTCGATCAGCGGATTTGCGGAGCGTCCTAAGTTAGGAGAGCTGTGCCGCCTGGCGCGCAGCAAACAAGTGCCATTGATCAAAGATCTCGGCGGCGGCCTGTTGGTAGAATTGCCCGCGGGCATTTCCGCCGCGGACCGGGCGCGAGAACCGACGGTGCAATCCTGCGTGCATTCCGGCGCGGACTTGACGTGTTTCAGCCTGGACAAGCTCTTCGGTGGTCCCCAGGCCGGCGCCATCGTTGGCACGTCGGCGCTGGTCCAGCGCTTGCGGCAAGACCCCCTGGCGCGGGCGCTGCGCATCGACAAGGTCGTCATCGCTGCGCTTGAGCCGATGCTGCGGGCGTACGAGCGCGGCGACTTGAACGCCATCAGGCTACAGCGCATGTTGCACGCGCCCGTTGCCGAGCTGCGCCTGCGCGTCCAGGGCTGGCATGCGGCGATCAGCACGCTGCACCCCGTGGCCGCTGTCGTCGACTCTGCCGCCGCCATCGGTGGTGGAACCCTCGCGGACGCCACCGTGCCGTCTGTGGCGCTCGCACTCTGCCCCGACGACCCGGACGCGCTGTCCAAGCGCTTGCGACTGGCCCAACCCGCGGTTTTCGCGCGAATCGACCAAGGGCGCGTGCTCTTGGACGCCCGCACCGTCTTGCCGGAACAAGACGCAACGTTGGGCGCGGTGCTGCAGAAATGCCTGGCGCCCTGAGGGGCGCCCTCGCGGAGAGGCGACTCAGCATGGGCGGCACCTACATTGCGGCACATTCTCATCACTCGCCGCCAGTACAGCGTCAGTGTACACTCAAGTCGTGGCTCACTTACTACGCTTAGTCCTGGTTAGCTTTGGGGTCGCTGCATTGGCTGCCGCGTGTGGCCTGGACGCGGAGGGAGGTGGCAGCGTTGACCCGGATGGCGGCAGCGGGGCGGCCGCTGGAACCGGCGGCACTGGAGTCGGGGGCAACGAGTGCTTCATTGATTCCAAAGCGTGCCCTGACGACAAGGGCAAGTTGGTCTGCACACCGACCAATGATCCGGCAAAGGGCTGCAACACCGCAAGCTGTTCACCCTGCGCGCTTCCCAACGCGACGGCGCGGTGCGGCGCCAATGGTTGTGAAATCGATGTTTGCGACGGAGGCTTCGAAGACTGCGACGGCAAGCCCGAGACGGGCTGCGAGGTGAACCTGCAGTTCGATCCCACCAACTGCGGCGTGTGCCAGAACAATTGCATCACTACAAAAGGCCCCAACTACATCTGTGAGAACGGCCAGTGCGCCGTGACGGATTGTGTGCCGCCGACCACCGCCAACTGCGACGGCGACAAGACGAACGGTTGCGAGGTCGACACCCTCACCGATGTGGACAACTGCGGCTTCTGCACGAACAAATGCGATCTGAATCACGCCGTCGCCAAGTGCCAGGGCATGCAACAAGGTGCTGTGCAAGTCGGCGAGTGCGCGATCGACAAATGCAACGGCAGCTGGGAGGACTGCGACAAGATCGCCGGCAACGGCTGCGAGATAGATACCGGAGTCAACACCGACCATTGCGGTGGCTGCGGCAAAAAGTGTAATGCGAACCACGGCGCTCCGGGCTGCCTGCTCGGCAACTGCCTCATCGCGTGCCACCCAAATTGGGGTAACTGCAACATTACGACGACTGACGGCTGCGAGACCGATCTTCTCAATGACGCCAATCATTGCGGGACCTGCGGCAAGAAATGCTCGCCCCAGAACGTGACGGCTCCGAAATGCACCGCCGGCGGCTGCGACTACGTGGCCTGTTCGCCCGGGTTTGGCGACTGCGACGGCAACCGAGCCAATGGTTGCGAAACCAACACCAACCAGAACACCAACCACTGCGGCACATGCAACAATAAGTGCACTGCCGCATCGGGCGGCACGGCCGTCTGCAACGGCGGCTCTTGCGGGACCAACTGCTCTGGCTCCACACCGACGCTGTGCGCACCGCCCGGGGTCTGTGCGAACACGACGAATGACGTCAACCACTGCGGCTCATGCGGCAACCAGTGCACCACCTCGAAGGCAAATGCTTTTGCCAGTTGTGCCGGCTCTAGCTGCGGGTTCACGTGCAACGGTGGCTACACCAAGTGCAGCAACAACTGCGTCGACACCGATACGGACGTAAACAACTGCAAGACGTGCGGCAATAACTGTCCACCCCCGGCGGGCGGCAACGGCGTCGCCACTTGCAGCGGTGGGACTTGCGGCATCAGCTGCAACTCTGGTTTCACGAAGTGCGGCAATCAGTGCAAGAACCTGAACACCGACACGTCGAACTGCGGCAACTGCGGCACCGTGTGCACGCCTCCCGCGAACGGCGTTGCCACTTGCAACGGCACCTGTGGCTTCACCTGCAACAACCCGTACACCAAGTGCGGCGCGCAGTGCGTGAACACCACGAACGACCCGCTGAACTGCAATACCTGTGGCAACGCATGTGGCGCCAATCGCATCTGTCAAACCAGTGCCTGCGTGTGCGCGCCCGCGTTTCCAACGCTTTGCGGCACGGCATGCGTGAACACGACGGCCAACAACGCGCACTGTGGCGGCTGTGACAGTCCGTGCACTGCCGGCCAGCAGTGCCAATCGAGCACTTGCGTCTGCACCGGCCCCGGCATGATGAATTGCAGTGGGACTTGCTACAACACCACCTCGGACGATGAGCATTGCGGGAACTGCACGACCGATTGCACGGCGACCGGTCGCGTGTGTAACTCCAGCGCGTGCGTCTGCGCGGGAGGCGCCAACATGCAGTTCTGCGCGGGGCAGTGCCGCGACACGAACACCGACGATAACTATTGCGGCAACTGCACTACGAAGTGCAATGGAAGCCAGAACTGCGTGGGCGGCTCGTGCGTGCCCAAAACCGCCGACGCGGGCGGCGACTGAGGGCCGCAGTGGGGGCGCACCCGGGCGCACCCCCGTGGGAAGCGTGCTGCAGCGCGACCCCGCGTCGCGACCCAAACAAGAGAACGAACGTCGCGACCCTCAGCGTACGCTCGGCCGCAGGCTGGCGCGTTTGAGCAGGAGCAACTCGCGGGCGCTGGCGTACACCTCGTCTTCGCTAGCCAGCACTAGGTTCGCTGCGTCACCGAGGGGTACGAAGCAATCCGCTGCTGTGACCCGGGCAAACCGAACCCCGGCGGCACTTTCCAAGACGGTCGTGGCCAGGGCTTCGCTGACGTTGCCGCTGCGGCGGCACTCGTCCACGACCAAGAGGGTGCCGGTTTCGCGGGCGTGGTGCAGCACGGCGTCTGTGGGCAGTGGACACAGGAAGCGCAAGTCGACCACCCGGGCGCGTGCGCCGGTTTCCTGGAACAATCTCCGCGCGGCGCGCAGGGACATGAAGAGCCCATTGCCGTAGCTGGCGATGGTGAGGTCCGGCGCGTCGGGTTCATAGACCCGTGGTTCGAAGGGCGTGGCCACGGCGGCGGTGGAAGGCGCGGCCCAGGCTCCGTCTCCTTCGGCAAATAGATCTCGTGTGTGATAGAGCGCGATGGGCTCGATGCTGACGACGACTCGGCGCGATTCAGTGGCTAGGGCAAATGCCGTACGGTACAGCTCCAGGGCGTCGTCGCCGCGGGCCGGGCAAATCACGATCAGGCCAGGGATGTCCCGCAACACGGCGATGCTATTGTCGTTGTGGAAGTGGCCCCCGAAGCCCTTCTGATAGGCGAGACCTGCGACCCGCACGAGCATCGGGTTGTCGAGGGCGCCGGCCGAGAAAAAGGAAAAAGTGGCCGCTTCACCCCGGAGCTGATCCTCCGCGTTGTGCAGGTAGGCCAGGTATTGGATCTCAGGAACCGGCAGCATGCCCAGCTGCGCGGTGCCAAGGGCAAGTCCCAAGATCGTCTGCTCGTCCAGGAGGGTATTGAAGACACGTGCGGCGCCGCCTCTTGAGAGCAGTCCCTTGGTCAGGCCGTAGACGCCACCCTTCTTGGCCACGTCTTGCCCGAAGATCAGGGATTCTTTGCGGGTGTCGAGCAGCTCTCCCAGCGCCGTGTTGATGCCCTGCGCCAGGGTCATGGGCGCTTCGGGATGGGGCGCGGCATAGCGTTTGGCGGCGCTGATCACGGCACTGCTATCGACGGGCTTGGCGAGGCAGGCGCTGACTTCGGCGCGAGACCTGAGATGCGACGCCCTGCGCGCCCGGCTCGACTCGGCGTCGACTCGTGCTCGTGCAGCGTCGTCCCAGGCCAGTATCTCTTGGGCACTAGCGGCCTCCACGGCAATCAAGCCGAGTGCTGCGCGAGCGACGGGGTCTAAGGAAAACGCGGCTTCGAGCTCCGCGGGCGAGCGGTACGTCGTGTCGACGTCACTGCCGGCATGACCTAGAAGCCGCACGGTCTTGAGATGAAGCACCGCAGCGCGACGGGTGCTGCGGCAGTATTGCACCGCCGCCTCCGTGGCCAAGTAGCAGGCAGCGAGGTCGCCACTGTCGGCATCGTAGTAGCGAATATTTGGCAGCGCGTTCAGGCGGGCATGCACCCAACCATCGGGACTGCGAACGGAGATGCCGAGGCCGTTGTCCTCGCAGACGAAGAGCAGCGGCAGGGTCAGATTCTGCTGCAGCACCCATCCCACGGCATTGAATGCGCCGAGGGCCGTGGAGTGGTTCAAGCTCGCATCGCCAAAGGACGCGACAACGATTGCGTCTCGGGGCGCGCTGTCGTCGAGTCGCAGACGAGCCTTGCGTTCGAGCCCGAATGCCAAGCCCACGGCACGCGGCAGATGACTGGCAATGGTGCTGGTCGAGGGCGTGATGCCCAGCTTGGGGTGGCCCAAGACCTTATGCCGTCCGCCACTCATGGGGTCGTCGGTCGACGCGACGAGGCTCTGCGTGATGCCGAAGGCTGGGTCGACATCGGGCACCTGGCGCGCGCGCTCCACTTGGACCGCAGCGCTACGGTAGTGCAAAAGCGCGGGATCGGTCACGCGAGTCAGCCGGCCGAGCACCGCGTTGGCCTCGTGGCCGGTGCTGCAGATGGTGTAGTGCCCCAGACCATCGCGGCGGAGTTCGTGAGCCGCACGATCGAGGTGGCGCGTGAGCAGCATGCTTTGCAGTAGCTCACGTCCAATGCTGGCATCGAGGTCGAAGCCAGGGACCTCGCTTGTGGCGGCTACCGAAGCAATGCGGTCCCGAAAACGCTGCATCAACTGGTTGAGACGGTCCAAAGGCATGGCGGGCGCCAAGCCTAACCCAGCCCCAGGGTTTTCATGTAACAATGGGAAAGGCGAAAATAGCGTGGAGCCCGTAACCAGCCGTTCCGAAGAAGCTACCGTCGTGGAGCGCCCCGAGGGCAGCGGCGACGACACGGCAAGAACGCCTCCCAGCGGTATCACGATGGCAACGGCCAGTGGCTTGACAGGCCTTGGCAGTTCCCGCACCGGCGTGAGTACCGCAGCGCCGATGATTTTGCGCGCCGAGGAGCACGCCCGCACCGTGGCGTTGGTCCGGCTCGTTTTTGCGGCGGGCGGCGCTGGGTTGATCGCCGCCCTTCTGCAGGAGCGGCCAAGCCCCGGCAAGTGGGCCTGTGTGGCGATCGTGGGCCTCACGACCGCCGTCGCGGGCTGGCTGATGCTGCGCTTCCGGGATCCCGGCCGCTACGATCATCGCCTCGCTCTGGTGTTCGGGCTCTGCTGCGTGGCCTCGACCCTGGCCACGGCGTTCTACGTTGGGGTCTTCACGCCGGCGATCATCGCCATGTATATCGGCATCTATTTTTTCGGCATGAGCGATTCCGCCAGGTCTGGCTGGACGATCTACGGCACCGGCGCGAGTGGCTACCTTGCGCTGAACATTGCCGCGCTGGCCGGCGCGATCGACATGCAGGCTGCCGTCATGCCGATGCGCCAGCCGGACCCCCTGGCCACCATCGCGGTCACTTTCGTCTGCCAGGTATTGTTCGCCGCTACATTTTGGATGGCACGGCAGAGTCGCCGGGCGACCCTCGCAGCCTTTGAGCGCCTTGAGCGTGCTGCTCGCCAAATCCAGAAGCGGGACGCACTGCTAAACGAAGCACATGCGGAGCTGGACCGAGAGCGCGCCGCCAAGCTCGGGCGCTATACGGATCAACAAGTGGGCCAGTTCACTATCGGTGAAGTGGTCGGCCGGGGCGCCATGGGCGAAGTCTATAAAGGCCACGACACCGAGGGGGATCGGCCGGTCGCTATCAAATTCCTCAGCCCGGCGCTGACTGGGGATCCGGCAAGCGTCGACCGCTTTCTGCGCGAGGCGGATGTCGCGGGGCGGCTCAAGTCGCCCCATATCGTGGAGCTGATCCACCACGGCCTGATGGAGGGTGGCAGTCCGTATCTGGTGATGGAGCTGCTGCGCGGAACAGATCTGGGCGAGCAGCTGCGGGAGAAGCAGCGCCTCGGCACGAGCGCGGTGCTGGAGCTGGTAGACGAGGTGGCCCAGGCGCTGTCCGTTGCCGACGAGGCTGGCGTCGTGCATCGAGATCTGAAACCCCAGAACATCTACCGCGCGGAAATCGGCAACAAGCGCGTCTGGAAAGTGCTCGATTTCGGCGTGTCTAAGATCCTGGACTCAGCGGAAAACCTGACGATGGGGGCTGCGGTGGGAACGCCGAGCTACATGGCGCCGGAGCAAGCGCGGGGCAGCGGCATTGACCACCGTGCGGACGTATTTGCGCTAAGTGTGGTGGCCTATCGCGCGCTCACGGGCCGCCCGGCTTTCACCGCGCCGGATAGCGTAGGCACCCTCTACAACGTGGTGCACGTGCAGCCCGTGCGTCCCGGAGATTTGATTCGCATTCCCGAAGACATGGAGCGCGTGCTGGCCCTGGGATTGGCAAAAGACGCCGAGCGGCGCTTGGGCTCGGCGCTGATGCTGTCCGCGTCGCTACGCCAAGCCGCTCGCGGTCGTCTGGACGAGCGATTGCGCAAGGACGCCGACGCGCTTCTCGCCGAGCACCCCTGGGGCTCCGACGCGACCGAGCGTAGGTCGAAGCGCTCGAATCGGCCGAAGGCGTAGGGCCCAGCTTCGCAAGCGCAGCCCCCGCGCGACTAGGGCAAGCGATCCAGCAGGGCGAGCAGGCCTCGGCGCGCGGGGGAGCGGTGGTGGGAGGCGCCGCGGCGGGCGAGGATTTCTTCGCGGTGTGCGATGTAGTGCTCGTAGCTCTGAAGCATCATTTCGTCGTTGGAATAGCGCGGGTGCCATCCGAGTTCGCGGGTGGCGTCGCTTGTGTCGAAGAAGAGTTCTCGACCGTACATCAGCGCATGGTAGTCGCCCAGGGGCGTGAGGCCGAGGCGCCCAGTGAGCTTCATGGTATGGGCCGTGATGCCGAGGGGCAGCGAACGGACCGTACTCTTCGACCCCGCGGCAGCGGCAAGACCCGTGAGCAGTGCGCGCATGCTGCCGAAACGCTCCGCGCCCGCCAGGTACACCGCAGGGCCACGGCGCTCCGCGGCGCGCAAACACAAATCCGCCAAGTCTTCGGCGTACACTAGCTGAAAGCGGTTGTGTCCACCTCCCAGAACGTAGAGCGGTCGGCCGGTGCGCACCCACTCGAATACGATCTGAAAAATTCCAAGGCGTCCGTGCCCCAAGATGGTGCGCGGACGCACGATGCTCACGTCCAGGCCCTGGCCCACGTAGGCAAGTGCGCGGCGGTCGCCGGCCAGCTTTGCTCGACCGTAGGCCTCCCGGGGCGCAGGCGATGTGCGTCGGGTGACTGGGTTTTTGCGTGGCGCGCCGTACACCGCACTCGAAGACAGCAGCACCAGCTTACGGCAGCCAGCGCCCAGGCACTCACGAGCAAGGATGTCCGTGCCGCCTACGTTGACGGACTCGAAGAGCTCACGATCTTTGGCCAGTGGCACCTGCGCCACGCAGTGGAAAACCGCCTGCACCCCCGAGACTGCACGCCGCACGGCCGACGGATCCCGGATGTCGCCGCGGAGGATCTCTACTGCGTCGGGAAGGCTCGCGTTTTCGGCGATGTCGAGCACGCGCACAGAGTCGCCTCGCGCCAGCAGCGCCCGCACCAATAGCTCGCCGAAGTAGCCGGCGCCCCCGGTGACCAGGGCGTGCATCAAATGGCGTAGCCTTGCGCGCGGCACCACTCGATGCTGCGCCGCATGCCTTCTTCGAGTTCGATTTCCGGCGCGTAGCCGAGTTGTTCCTTGGCTTTGTCGATGCTGACGGCGATTGACGCAGCCAACTCCCCTGCAACGTGCATGTCTTGGGAGTACATGCCCGTCATTTGGATGATCGAATCGCAGAAGCGCGCCACGTCGCAGCTGATCTTGGGCAGGTAGCGTGGCCGCACGCGGACATCGAGGAGCTTGCCCACGGTCTGCAAGATCTCGATAAAGGAGTACGGACGTCGATCCGTGATCCAGTAGATTTCCCCGGCGGCACGTTCGACGCTACGGGCCAGCAGCATGCCCTGCACCGTGTTGTCGACGTAGCTCATGCTGCGCAAGTTGTCGCCCTTGCCAAACACAATCGGGTGCCCGCCCTGGATCATGCGGAAGAAGCGAGTCTGTCGTTCGGGCTGATTCGGGCCGTAGAACCAACACGGACGCAGCACGACGGCTTCAATGCGCCCGGCGCGGTGCGCGTCGAGCACCAGCCATTCCGCCTGCAGCTTGGAAAGTCCGTAGCCCAGATAGGGCCGCGGCGGGTCCTCCTCGGTCATTAGCCGGGAACCGTCTATGTTCAGGCCGGCGGGCGAGTTTGAACTCACGAAGACGAAGCGCCGCACTTTTGCGGCGATGGCAGCGTCGAGCAGGCGGCGGGTGCCTTCTACATTGAGGGTGTAGAGATCTTCGATTCGACCGGGGTGCACCACTCCCGCGCAATGGAACACCGTGTCGATCCCCGCACAGAGCTCAGCGGGCAAGGGATGACGCAAATCGGCTTCGATGACTTGCGCGCCCAGAGCTCGCAGTTCTGCCGTGGCCGATCCCGGCGCGGCAGCGACACGCACGGGTTCCTTTTCTTGCACCACGGGACCCATCGAGAATCCGGAAAGCAGCGCTTCGGTGAGACGTGTGCCGAGCCAGCCTGGCGCTCCGGTGACAAGAGCTTTTGGTTGCATGACTCCCTGCGACCTACCCGGAAAACCACGGCGCTAAAAGGGCTTTCGTCATAGCCCGGCTTGCTGCGCTAGCTGCGCTTGCCCGCGCCACGGCAGCGCAAATCGCCCTTGCGGCGGGTGCTGCCTTCGCGATCGAGCTGTTCCAACAGCGGGATGGCCTGTTTGCGTGAAACCTGCGCCAGGTCCTTGAACTCGGGCACGCTCATCTCCTCTTGGGTATCGAAGTGCGCCGCGACTCTCGTGCGTAGCGCGTCAATGGCGGACTCCGCAAACCACAGCGTGCTCAGGCGCCGCGCGCGTTCGCTGCGAGCCAGGGCTGCCAGCGCAATCTTGGTCTTCTCGACGTCCTGAGCCATTCGCTTGCTGAGCTCGTTTTCGGTGATGCCCTCGAGCCCAATGGCACGCATGGCTTCGAGCACTTGAGCTTCCAGTTCGCGCGCCGCGGGGCCGGAGGTCTTAGCGAACTCCGGGGTACAAACCATGCCTTGGTCCACCACGATTTGACTGCGGGAGCTGGCACGTTCGATCACGGCATCGACCAGGGCGCGTCCCGCCGAGCGGGAGAGGTGCGAGCGTGCGGTTTCGAGGGACAGGCCCGGCTCGTGGGGCGCCGCTCGATGGTGCGCTTCGACGCGTGCGATCAGGCGTTTCGCCAAAGCGTCCATGTTTTCTTGCGTGGTGACGTGCTGCCCGTCGGGCAGCACGAACAAACCGCCCTTCTTGCGCTTGCTTTCCACCAATTTTTGCAGCTCCCCCGGGGGGCGGCCCAAGCGTGGCTCCAAGCTCGCGATGGCCACCGCTCTCGGCGCAGCGCCGGCGACTAGCCCCAAAAGCGCGTCGCCCATCCGCCCCGTGCCCAGCGCATCGAGGGTGTCGATGCGGTTTTGCCAGCGCGCGGCGTCCCGGCGCCGTCGGGGCAACCGCGGTGGAGAAGCGTCCACGATGCGCCCGCCGCCAAGCACCGCGCCGCGCTCCCGGTCATCCCGGAAGCCCCGCAAAATGAAACCAACGCCGCCCAGTGCCGGTAGCGGCGCATCCAACGCGATGTGCGCGCCGCGCTCGCCGAGTCGTGTGACGCGACCCGTGCGGCGCGCTGTGCCCACGTAGACTTGCGCGGACGCGCCATCGCCCAGCTCGTCCTCGGCGCCCGGGGTCGTCTGTAGCTCCACTTCCAGACGTCGCGTGATGGGCAGCGCCGGATCCGTGCTCACCACGCTGCCACGCTTCACGCTCGCCAGCTCTAGTTTCGCAAGATTGATCGCCACTCGTGAGGGCGCGCAAACGGTGTCGGCGGACTGCCCGTGCACTTCGATGGAGCGACACGTGCTTTCGAGTACTCCCGTCTCCGTGCCCACGTACACCGGCGCGCCCACGGTCAGCGAGCCCCGGGTCAGGGTGCCCGTGATCACAGTGCCCGCGCCCTTTACCGTGAATACGCGGTCGATGGGTAGCCATGCTCGTGCGTCGTCTGCGGGCGCCGGTGCACTTTCCGCGAGCGCCAGCAGCGCGCGCTTCAGTTCCTCCACGCCCTTCCCCGACGGCGCCGCAGTGGGAATGATCGCCTGGGCCACGATGCCCATGCTCTCTAGGGTTGCTTCCAGATCGGCCTGGGCGAGCTCTCGGGTTTCGTCGTCCACCAGATCGGCTTTGGAAAGCGCCACGACCACGCGGTCGATGCCGAGCAGCTTGCACACGTGCAAGTGTTCCCTGGTTTGCGGCATCACCGCGTCGTCTGCGGCCACGACGAGCAGAACGCCGTCCACGCCACCCACGCCAGCGATCATCGCGTGCACCAGCTTCTTGTGTCCGGGCACGTCAATGAACGAAAGCGGCGCGTCCTTCAACGTGGCGAAGCCGAGCTCGATGCTGATGCCGCGGCGCTTCTCGTCGGGCAAGCGATCCGTATCGGTGCCCGTGAGCGTGTGCACCAGCGTGGTCTTGCCGTGATCGACATGACCCGCGGTTGCAATGACGACGCGGCGCTTGGGGGCGGACACCAGACGCCTAACCTAACGAAAGCCGGCTTGAGAACCTCGTGAAATTCGCCGCGCCCCTCGTCCAGGCCGGATTTCTTGCGGACTTTTGCCTGCCGGCTCATTTTCAGTGCAACGTGGGGTCGGGTACAGTGAGAAAAATGCGGAGCGCGCACTTGCTGGGTCTACTGTCATGCCTTTGGTGCTGCGCCGGCTGCGCCAAATCGAGCCAACCCCAGGCCGCGGCGGCGGGCGCTGGCGGGGGGACAGCCATGGCCGACGGCTCAGCCGGAGCCGCGGACACGGGGCAGGTGTCTAGCGGCGGCGCTGCTTCCTTTCCCCTCGCGCCGGCCACCAGGCAGCTCGTGACTGTGATCACCGAAAATTGGATCGCGGTGCCCGCCGCACTGCAGCGCTTCGAACTGGCGGAAAGTGGCGAGTGGGCGGCGGTCGGGCAGCCCGTGGCCGTCGTCGTCGGAAAGAGCGGGTTGGGTTGGGGCAGGGGCATTGTGCCGGTGCCCCAGGACGGAGGGCCCATCAAGAAAGAAGGTGACGGGCGCTCGCCGGCCGGGATCTTCGCTCTGTCTTCGGTATTCGGTTACGCGCCACCGGATCAGGCCACGTGGGTGCAACTGCCCTACGTGCAGGCCACGGACGATCTCGAATGCGTGGATGACCCCGCTTCGAGTCACTACAACCAACTTGTAAAGAAGAGCGGAGTCGCCAGTGTTGACTGGAACAGCTCGGAGATCATGAAACGCGGCGACACGCTGTACCGCTGGGGCGTCTTCGTCGATCACAACACCGCGCCCACCGCACCCGGTGCGGGCTCGTGCATCTTCCTGCACCTCTGGAGCGGCCCCACCAGCTCGACCGTGGGCTGCACCGCCGGCGAGGAAACCAAGATGAAAGAGGTCTTCGGATGGCTCGACCCGAAGAAGCACCCCCTGCTGGTGCAGCTGCCCCGAGCAACCTACGACGCACAGCGCGTTGCGTGGGCATTGCCGTAGTGCGCGGGAGCTGCGCAATCTGACGGAGGCCGTGGCAGCGGCGACAGTGGCAGCGGTGGCCGTGGCAGTGTCGGCGGGAGCGGCAGTGCCGGGGGCCGTGGCAGTGGTGGGCTGCTGCGCGAAGCGACTTCGTTAGCGGTGCTCGTGCCAGCCGGGGGCTGGCACTGCGCTCGCAGGCGGGGAGGAGTTGGAGACGGGGCCGTCATGGGCAAGGATCCGCGGATGGCTTATCGGCAGGCTGTCATCGGCGAGTCGTTCGCGGAGCGACATCTCGACGAGTTGATCCTCACGGAGGTCGACGTCGCGCCGGAACAAGGCGGGCGATACCTGCTCAGCGTCCGCATGCGCTCGAACACCGAAGCCATGTCGCAGCGATTCGGGCTGCTCCTGACTTTGTATCTGAGGTTGTTCGTGATGCGTCGAGCCACTTCGGAGTACTCCGGCCGGATCCTGGTGGACTCCCGTCAAATGCAGTTGGTGCGAGAGGGCGGATTCGCCAAGCTGAGCTGGTCGCAGCTGTCGCTGCCGCGACACAGTGCGCTGGTGCTACAGAGCTATCCCGCCGCGCTGGCCGCAAGCCGCTCGCGGCAGTTCGAGCTGGCGCGTCTCGTTGTCATGCCGTTCCAACCGCAGGCTGGTCAACTGCAGGCCGAGGAAGCCGCGACGGCCGAGCTCACCGAACACGCGCGAGAGCTGCGCATGCGCGTCTGGGTCGAAGAGGAACCACCCCTGCCGCCCGGATGGACGACACTGTTCGGTGCTCTCGGCTACCCCATTGCCCGAAGCATCGGGGAGCCGTTGGCAGAGGTCTTGCGCGTCCGCCTCTTCGACGCCGCACGCTCGCCCTTTGCCGGCGGCACCCAGAACCGGACCCAGGGCTGAGGCGGACACGCGGCGGCGAGCGCCCCTGACCTTGCGAGGCGCCCGCAGCAAGCGCCGCTGCCGCATTGCCAAGCGCCCGCGTCCGGTCTACGCCTCCACGCGGAAGCGCTTGGTACGCTGGTGCGGCCCTCGGTCTTCAAAACCGATGGGGGTTTGGTGAATGCCTGGTCCCGGGGAGTTCGATTCTCCTGCGCTTCCGCTAGGTTGCACGTTTGAGGGCGTTCGGGTTTGCTGCGCGGGCGCAGCAAAATGCGCAGCAAAACCATCGGTCCCCGTGGCGCGTGTGGAGTCGTTTGCGGGGGTGCAGTGGAGCGGAACGTCCTCGGCAGGCCCGCGCTGCCCGAACGGGAGGCGCAGGATGGCCTCGTACATCGCCTTGAGCGTTTTGGCGGTGTAGTTCGTGTCCGTCACACCCGCGCCTCCGTGTCCCATCAGGCGCCTGCGCAACCCCTCGTTTACGTCGGCCTCGGCCAGCCCGGTGGCGAAGTTGCGCCGAAGCCCTCGCAGCTCGTGCTTGTTCCCTTCCCATTCTGTCGGGCAACCGGCCGCTTCCTGGTCCTCTCGCAACAGCTCTGCGCTCTTCGGGCGGTAGTGCTTGCCCGCGGCGTTGGGGAAGACCGGGTCGGTCGGTTTGGCGGCCCGGCCGACGAGCATGACGAAACCACGGGTACGCCACTTCTCAAGCGCCGCAACCGCGGCAGGGTGCAGGGGCACCCTGCGAATTGCGGCCTCGGTTTTCGGTGGTCCAAGCTGCCAGTTGGTGTCGACGGCCTTGGTAATGTCGGCGTACGGAACGCCGTGCGCCTCCATGATATCCCGCCACTTCAACCCGAATAGCTCGCCAGGCCGATAGCCTCCCGTCAAAACCAAGATGTACTGGGCCCACCTGTCCTCTGGCACTTGTTCGCACGCGAGCAAACGGTTCACCTCGGGCTCGGGCACGCAGACCACCACGTTTGCGCCGGCCACCGGTTCAGCCGGAGGCAGTTCGCGGCGCACCGTAGCGGAGCGCATGGGATTGCGGGCCAGGAGCCTCTCGTCCACGGCGTCTTCCAGGATTGTCTTGTAGGTTGCCGCTACGTTGCGCACCGTGTTCGCAGCTAGGCCAGAATCGCGCAACTGAATGACAAACTCCCGACAGAGCACAACGTCAATGTCCGACAATTGCTTCGATCCGTGCCGCGGAGAGATGTGGTTCTTGAAGTGCCCGCGATTATTCGACCGAGTAGTTCGCCGCACTTTGGGATTGCGCGCGCGCCGTCCGTCCCACTTGGAATAGTACTCATCCAGCGTCGTGCAGGGGGAGAGGAGTTCCTCACCGGCGCGCAGAGCTGCGTACCACTCCTGCGCCCAACCCTCGGCCGCGCGCTTGCTCGAAACTCCGGCCGTGTCTGGGATGCGTTTGTCGCGCCAGCGTCCTGTCGCGGCATCCTTGTAACGGACCAACCACGCTCCGATGCCACCCCGCTGGAACACGCTCCAGCCGCGTTTCGGTTTCGTGCTACGAGTTTTCATGTCGATATCTCCTTCGGGGATGTCGGCCACGGCCCGGGGTGTGTCAGCACCGCCGGGCCACTGTGTTCGACAGTGTGACCTAAGTTGGGGTCGATGGACAGACTGGCGTTCATTCCGCCGCCTCTTCGTGCGGGTTTTCTGTCGGGCGATGCAGCATGCGCTCCACCTCAGCGACGGCGACGCGTTTCCCACCGCCGGGCAGCCGTCTGCGGTGCAGAGATTACCGTCATCACACGCGAGTGGCGTTCCGGTTTGGCATGCCTGCAACCCTGCGTCTGGTTGCGACTATCTCCCGGTCGGTGCGGGCGCGTCCTGTGCAGACGCGGATCTCTGCAACGCTGACGAAGTCTGCGACGGCAGTGGAGTCTGCCAGGTCGGCACGCCGCTCACCTGTGATGACCTGAACCCCTGCACCATGGACGCTTGCAGCGCGGCAACGGGATGTAGTGCCACGCCAGTGCCCGCAGGAGTGAGCTGCGGGCCAAACCAGGCTTGTGACGGGGCGGGCGCGTGCGTCTCGGTCCTACCGCCCGATCCTTCGCTCGTTGCACCGCCGCTTGACCGCACTGTCGCCACTTCCACCTTCGACCAGACGACCTTCTTGTACGAGGGTCCGAATCCGATCCAAACCGGCGTCGCCCCGGGAACGATTTCGCCTCAGCGCGTCAGCGTGCTCAAAGGCCGTGTGCTCACGGTGACCGGCGCGCCATTGCCCGGCGCCACGGTGAGCGTCGTGGGCCGACCCGAGTTCGGAAGCACGGTCAGCCGTGCTGACGGACAGTACGATCTGGTGATCAACGGCGGGCAGTCCATCGCACTGAGCTTCTCTGCCACGGGCTACCTGGAAGCACAGCGCAGCGTGACCGCGGAATGGCAACGCTTCGTCTTTGTGCCAGATGTGGCGCTCACCGCCGTGGACCCGGCGTTGACGACCGTGACACTAGGCAGCGGCACGATGCAGGAAGCTTTGGGATCGACGGTCAGCGACGCGGACGGCGTTCGGCGCGCTCGCCTATGCATTCCTGCCGGCACGACTGCATCTCTCGAAATGCCCGACGGCAGCACGGTGCCGGCGCCATCGCTCTCGGTCCGCATTACCGAGTACACGACGGGACCATACGGGCCGCAGACCATGCCCGCGGAGCTGCCCACGAATTTGGCGTACACCTACGCGGTTGAGCTCAGCGCCGACGAAGCTATCGCAGCGGGCGCCAAACGGGTGGTGTTCAGCCAACCCGCGTACTTGTACTTCGAGAACTTCCTGGCGTTCCCTGTGGGCACGCCAGTTCCGGTGGGTTTCTACGACCGCAATGACGCCTGCTGGAAGCCCTCAGACAACGGACGCGTTATCCAGGTGCTGAGCGTGGCTGGCGGAATCGCCGCCCTTGATGTGGACGGCTCGGGAAGCCCTGCCGATGGCGCGACGCTCGCTGCCCTCGGCTTCAGTACCGAAGAGCTGACGAAGATCGCGCAAGCGTACGCCGTCGGACAGTCGGTCTGGCGCTCGCCGGTGCCCCACTTCTCGACCGTGGACTGCAACTTCGGTGGTGTGCCCGACACCGGGAACGGCGGAAACGGAGCGGGCGGCAGCGGCGGCTCGGGTGGTTCCGGCGGCTCGGGAGGAACCGGTGGCGCAGCAGGCTCCGGCGGTAGCGCGGGTTCGGGTGGTGATGCAGGCTCCGGCGGAAATGGCGACGGAGGCACCGGCGGAGGCTCCGGCGGCACTGGTGGGTTTGGCGCAAGCAGTGGCTACGGCGGTTCTGGGGCCACCAGCGGCTTCGGCCCCATCTGCACGGACGATTGCCCCGATGACGGTGACAACGACAAGGACGATTCGTGCAAGGGAGATGGCTCAGTCATTGAGTGTCACAACCAAACCTTCGGTGAACTTATCCCCGTCGCGGGTACCGATCTTTCGCTCGTATACAGCAGCGCGCGCGCCCCCGGTCGGTTGTCGCGCATGTCGGTCAACATTCCCCTCACTGGCCCCACGATCAAGAGCAAGCTGCGCCGCGTCGACGTGCAAGTCGAAGTGGCCGGCAAGCTCTACCGCGCAAGCGAGGCCCCTGCACCCGGCCTGAACCTGCCGTTCACTTGGGACGGAGAAGATGCCTACGGCCGCAGAGTCCAAGGCAGCCAGCCCGTGATTGTGCGCGTCGGTGAGGTGTATCCCGTGAAGTACGCAAAACCGGCAGCCGTTGGCCAGGCTTTCGCGCAGTACTCTGACAACGGCATCACGCTGACCGGAAACGAAGCCCGCACCGAGCTCACGCTCTGGCGCGTCGTGAAGTCGCGCAATCTTGGCATGTGGGACGAAAGCGGGCGCGGGCTGGGCGGCATGAGCCTGGACGTACACCATGCATATGATCCCAGCGGCCGCATCCTGTACCTGGGTGATGGCAATCGGCGCAGTCGCGACAGCCTGGTCGAGGTCGTAAGACCTTTGACCAAACCGAGCGCTGCCGACAACACCGGCGACGGGGGCCAAGCGAGCCTCGCTGGCGTCCGACCACGCGGCGTGGCGCAAGGCCCCGATGGATCCATCTACGTCGCGGACAACGGCCGCACCATCCGGCGAATCGACCCGGACGGCGTGATCACCCGCATCGCCGGCAATCCATTCGCCAACGGCTTCGCAGGTGACGGTGGCCCCGCCGCCGCCGCGCTCTTCGGCGGCATCGCGGACTTGGCCGTGGGCCGCGACGGTTCAGTCTTCGTCATGGACACACCGAACGCGCGGGTGCGTCGCATCGCGCCGGACGGGATCATTGACACTGTTGCCGGCAACGGAATCAACGCCTTCGCTGGCGATGAGGGACCGGCCACCTCCGCCTCGATCTGGGGCGCGCGCGGGATCGCCGTGGGGCCGGACTGCAACCTACTGATCGCGGACTCCAGCAACTTGAGAGTTCGCATGGTGGACTCCGCAGGCATCATCCACACCGTGGCCACCTTGACCGAGCAACCCTTCGACGTTGCTGCCGGACAAGACGGCTCGCTGTACATCGGCGGGGCGCGGCGCGTACTGCGGTTGGACACCGCCGGCGGGCTCTTGCCTTTCGCCCGGACTGGCCACATCGGGTTCGCCGGCGGCGGCGGCCCCGCAGTGGACGCCCAGTTCAGCTCCGTAGAAGACATCGCGGTGGGCTTGGACGGAACCGTGTACATCAACGACCGCGACAACCGTCGCATCCGCCGGGTCGACCCGTCCGGCATCATCACGACCTTCGCCGGCAACGGAGCCGGCAACCCCTTCACGGCAGGCAGCGCGGCCAGGGGCACCGCGATCATCGCTAACGGGCTAGAGGTCGCGAAGGACGGCGGCCTGTTGGTCGGCGACGACGTGCATTCGGTGCTCGTCAACGTCGGCCTACCCCTGCCCAAGTTCGACGGCGGCGCGAGCATTGCCGTTCCGTCCGAAGACGGCAGTGAGCTGTACGCCTTCGACGGCCGAGGCAAGCACCTGGCCACCTTCAACGCCACGACCGCCGCCATGCGCTATCAGTTCGCCTACACCCCGGAAGGACTGCTGAGCCAAGTCCGAGACGGCGACAACAACGTCACCACCATCCAGCGCGACGCAAGCGGCGCACCCCAAGCCGTCATCGGCCCCTACGGTCAAGCCACGGTGCTGACCCTGGACGCAAACGGCTACGTCTCGGCCATCACCAACCCACAGACAGAGCTGCACCAGTTCACCTTCGCCAGCAACGGCCTGCTGCAGAGCTACATCAACCCCCGCAACCAGCTCAAAGTGCTCACCTACGATGGCCTCGGCCGCCTCGCCGCGTTCCTCGACCAAGCCACCGGCAACCGCACCTACGACCGCACCCAGGCCACGGCCAACTTCACCGTGCGGGAGACTAGCGCCCTGGGCCGCCAGACCACCTACGGCTTCACCGCCCTCCCGAACGGCGACGAGCTGTACACAAACACCTTCCCCGACGGCACCCAAAGCACCCGAGCCGTCGGCAAAAACCGCGTACTCACGACCACCTTGCCAGACGGCACGGCGATCACGACCACCGAAGCCCCCGACCCCCGCTTCGGCTTTGCAGCGAAAGTGCTCT
>CALMUT010000219.1 GCA_937872925.1 uncultured Myxococcales bacterium
GGCACATCAAAGCGGCGACGCGGAATTGAAGTCTCGCACTTGCGCGCGCGCTGCCCGCATCGCGCGTCGTTACGCGGCGTCTGGGATGGAGGGCATCCTGGCTCAGGGGTACGCGGCGGATCCCGGGAGCCTGGCGGCGGCAACGCTGTACGAAGGTTTGTTGGTCGACACGGATCGAACCGACGCAATTTTGGAGCTGCAAAAGCAGGTTCTCGAAGGCGTTGCGGACGAGACGAGCCGCGCGGATGTGGCGTTTCGCTTCGGCGTGCGTTGGGCGCTTCGGCATCAGAATGCCGAGGTCAGCGCGTCCATGTTCGAAGCCGCGCTCAGGCTCAATCCGAGCCACGAAGCCGCTTTCAATTGTTTGAAAGAAGCCTGGGGCGCCAGCGGTAGCTATGCCCGAGTGGTGGAGTTTGCGCAGCAACTGGCGGAGACCACTGACGGGCCGGCGAAGGCGTACCTGCTTGCGCAGGCAGGGCTGCTCACTTGGCGTGAGATGGGCGACTTGATCCGTGCCCGCGTGTACTTTGAAGCACTGAGTGCCGTCGACGCCGAGCATCCTGCGCTTTTGGCCTATGAAGCGCAGATCGGTGAGTCCTTGAGTGGCGCGGCGTCGGCTGCGCCTGTCGCGTCACAACCGCCCGCGGCCGCAGCTTCCGAGCCGGAAGCCGCGCCGGAACCCGAAGCGGCAGCAGAGCCGGAGGCAGCGCCGGAACCCGAAGCGGCAGCAGAACCTGAGGCAGCGCCGGAGCCCGCAGCCGCGGCCCCGAGCGCCCCGCCGCCAGGTCCAGCGGATGAGGCAAAGATCGCCGAGCTGCGCGCTAACCTCGAGGAGCAGGAGGGCGCGAAGCGCTACCACGAATATGTGAAGACCTTGGTGGAGCTCGCGGGCGAAGTGCCGGAGCCGGCCGAAAAGGTGGAGCTGTACCTGAAGGCTGCGGACTTGTACGTGAACAAGTTCGTCAACCAGGCAGAAGCGGTCCGCACCTACGAGGCGGTGCTGGAAGTCAGCCCCGAGAACCCTGACGCCATCGAGTACCTGCGCCAGATGTACGAGAAGCGGCGCGACTGGGAAAAGCTCATCGCGCTCAACACCCAGGAAGCCGAACGCCTGGAAGCTGGGCCGACCCGCGTGCAGGCCTACAAAGAAATCGCGATGCTCGCGACCGAGCGCATCAAGAAGCCCGACGTGTGCATCGAGCTCTGGGACGTGGTGCTCCGCAACGATCCCGATGACCTCGACGCTTTGGGCTCCCTGGCGCAGCTCTACGAACGTGCCCGCGACTACGAAAAGCTCGCCGACGTGCTCGAAAAGCAGGCGGACATCACCCTCGAGACCGACGACAAGGTCCAGATCTTGACCAAGCTGGGTCAGGTCACTGGGGATCGTTTGAAAGACGATGCCCGCGCGGCGGAAGCGTATCGCTTGCTCTTGACCCTGCAGCCCGATGATCGCCGGGCCCAAGAGCAGCTGAAGAAGCGCTATGTGTCCCTGGGGCGCTGGGATGATCTCGAAGTCTTCTACGCCGAAAGCGGCAAGTGGGACGAGTTCATTCGCGTATTGGAGAGCAACGAGTCCCGCGCCGACACCGACGAGCAACGCATCGGCATGCTGATGAAGGTTGCCGAGCTGTGGATGACGCAAAAGGGCAAGCCGGATCGCAGCGCTAGGGCCTACGAGAAGATCCTCAACATTGACGAGAACAATCTCGCTGCGGCTGAGAATCTGATCCCGATCTACCAAGAGGCCAACAACCCCAAGGGGCTGTCAGGTGCCATCGAGGTGAAGCTACAGCACGTCGACGCTCCCCATGAGCGGCTGGAGCTGCTGCGGGAAGTGGCGGCACTGTACGAGGGGCGCATCAACGACAAGGCCAAGGCGTTCGAGCGCTACCTGGGTGCGTTCCAGATCGCGCCGACGGACGAACAAAGCCAGACAGACCTGGAGCGCGCCGCGCAGCTGACCGGCGCTTGGGATCAGGTTGTGGAAGCGTACCGCGCGGCTTGCGCAAACGCTGAGTCTGAGGGCGACAGCTTCACCAGCAACGCCCTGCGGCTTCGGCTAGGTCGCGTCTTGGTGCAAGAGGTTTCACGGGTCGATGAGGCGCTCGCGGAGTATCGCGCCGTCTACGAGGCCGAGCCTGAGAACGTCGAGGCCCTCGAGGCCTTGGAGCGCCTGTACCGCGAGACCGAGCGCTGGCGCGACTTGCTCGAGGTGTATTCGAAGAAGCGAGACCTGACCGCAGATTTCGATGAGCGCAAGCAGATCCTGTACGAAATTGCTCGCCTTTACCAAGAGCAACTGGAGGCGCCGGCGGAGGCGATCGAGACCTATCAGGCGGTGCTCGAAGAGGACCCAGTCGACAGCGTCGCGCTGGAGGCATTGGACCGGCTGTATGCGGCAACGGAGTCTTGGGAGCAGTTTGTGGACGTGCTCCGCCGGCGCATCGAACTCGACGTTCCAGGCGAAGAACTGATCGATCTGAAGTTCCGCTTGGCGGAGTCCCTGCGCCTGCATCTGAATGATCATGCGGCCGCGCTGAACAACTATCGAGAGATCCTGTTCATCAATCAGGAGCATGAAGGCGCACGCCAGGCTCTCGAAGGCCTGCTGACGCATCCCGAGCTCTCTCCGGAAGCCGCGGGGATCCTGGAGACCATCTACGAGCTGCGCGAAGACTGGGAGAAGCTCGTTGGCACCTTGGAAATCCTGGCGACGGCTAGCGACGACCGGGAGCGCAAGGTGGAGCTACTGCGCAAGATCTCCTTTGTGTGCGCGAACCAGCTTTCGAGCCTAGAGCGAGCTATCGACGCGCAGGCGCGGGCCATCAAAGAAGATCCGTCCTTGGCAGACTCGCGCTTGGAGCTTGAGCACCTTGCGGAGCAAGCCGGGGCCTGGGACCAGCTGGTGGCGATCTATGCCGAGGTCGCAGGAGAGCTTGCGGATCCGACGCTGTCACGAGACTACTGGATGCGCCTCGCGGCGATTCAGGAGCGCTTGGAGAAGGTCGACGACGCTGCCAAGAGCTACGAGAAGGTCTTGGAGCTGGATCCTTCCGATGGCGAAGCGCTGCTCGCCATGGATTCGCTCTATCGCCGTACCGAGCACTGGGAAGATCTCGTGGGCGTGTATCGTCGTCGCATCGAGCTGACCATCGACGGTCAGGAACGCGAGGGCCTCTACGCGCAGATGGCCCAGGTATTCGAAGAGAAGTTGGGGCGTCCCGAAGAAGCCATCGCGGCCTACCGCGAAGTGCTCGCTCTGGACCCCGCGAGTCAGCTGGCACTCAGTGCGTTGGACGGGCTCTTCACGCGTCAAAGCTTGTGGGCCGAGTTGGCCGAAAATCTCGAAGTGCAGCTCACTCTGGCCGAGACCGAAGGCGAGCAGCTGCAGTTGATGCTGCGTCTGGCCGCATTGCGCGAAGCCCAGATGGGTCAGCTCGAAGCGGCCATCGAGGGATACCGCCAGGTCATCGATCGTGATCCCACCAATGAAGCGGCGCTCGGCGCGTTGGAGCGTCTGGGGCAGGATCCCAACAACGAGCTAGTCATTGCGGAGATCTTGGAGCCGCTCTACCGCAACCAAGGGGATTTCCAGAAGCTGATCGGCGTGCATGAAGTTCAAGTGCGCCGCGCCGAAGATCCCCACCGCAAGGTGGAGCTGCTCCACCAAGTCGCGGAGTTGTACGAAGACGCTGCGGGAGACGTGAACGCCGGCTTCGACACCTACGCGCGTGCGCTCGCCGTTGACCCGGCTCACGAAGGCACGCAGAGCGGCTTGGACCGTCTGGCACGGGCAACGGGCCGCTTCCAGGATTTGGCGACGGTCTACACCGACCTGGCCGCCAAGCAGGAGGATGCCGAGCTCGGTAGCACGCTGTGCACCTTCGCAGCACGGGTCTACGAGCAAGATGTCGGTGAAGTCGAAAAGGCCATCGAGCTATATCGCCAGGTTCTGACCATCGACCCCATGAACCTCGGCGCCGCCGAGGCACTGCAGACGCTTTTCCAGTCGACGGAGCGTTACGCGGATATGTCGCTGATTCTGCAGCGCAAGGCCACGATCCTAGACGACATCGAAGATCAGAAGTCCGCGCTGTTCTCGGCTGCCGCCCTCGAAGAGGAAGTGCTTGAGCGTCGCGAGAACTCCATTGGCGTGTACTTGAAGGTGCTCGAACTCGACCCCGAAGATCTGCGGGCCATCGACGCCTTGATCAACTTGTACCTTGGTCTGTCCCGTTGGGAAGAGCTGCTCGGCGTCTACAGCAAGAAGGCCGACCTGGTCATCGACACGGAAGAGAAGAAGCTGATCTTCTACCAAGTGGGTGCTGTGTACGAGCGCGAGCTGCAGGACGTGGAACGCGCCATCGACACGTACCAGCGCGTGCTGGAGCTGGATCCGGACGACTTGACGGCCCTGGGTCGCCTGGATGTCTTGTACCAAACCGCACAAAACTGGCAGGAGCTGCTGGGTATTCTGACCCACGAAGCGGAGCTCACGCCCGACCCGGCGGAAGCCGTCAGCTTCCAGTACCGCATCGCGGAACTCTACGAAAAGCACCTGGGTGACGTGGAGCGCGCCGTCGAACTCTACCGCGACATTCTCGGGATCCTGCCGGATCACCAGCCAACGCTGGCAGCTCTAGAGGGCATCAAGAACGGGGACCGTGCGCCACTGTCCGCCGCGAACGTGCTCGAGCCGGTTTACGACGCCATGGGCGAGTGGGCGCGCTTGATCAGCGTGCTCGAAGTGATGGTGCGTTTTGCCGATGACCAGTTCACCCAGGTGGATCTGCTCCACCGCATGGCGCGCCTCTACGAAGAGAGCTTGGGCGATCACGGCAACGCTTTCGATACCTACGCGCGAGCTGTGTCTGCGGACAGCCAGAACGAGGAGTCCCTGGCTTCCTTGGAACGCTTGGCGATGATGATCGAGCGTTGGCCCAATGTGGCAGCGCTTTACGATCAGGAGCTTGGCAAGCTGGACGAAGAGCCCGAGCGCCTCGTGGAGCTTGGCCTACGCGTCGCCCAGGTCTACGAAGTTCAGCTCGAGGACGTGGACAATGCGGTGCAGCGCTACCGGCGCGTGCTCGATGCAGATCCTGAAAACCAGAACGCAGTTCGTGCCTTGGATCGTCTATTCCAACAGACGGAACGCTGGGCCGAGCTAGCGGAGGTCTTGGGGCGCGAAGCGGAGATCGGGCAAAGCCCCGAAGAGATACTGGAGTTCAAGTATCGCCTGGGTCAGGTCCACCAGCTGCGTTTGGGGGACCTGCGTTTGGCCATCGAAGCGTACCGTGAGGTGCTTTCCGCTGCCCCCGAGCATTTCGAGACCTTGCAGGCCCTGGAAGGCCTGTTCGAAGCGGGCACCAACCAAGCCGAGATCGCCGAGATCTTGGAGCCGCTGTATCAGTCCTCGGCGGAGTGGGAGAAGCTGATTCGCGTGCGCGAAGCGCAGCTGTCGCACGCAACAGAGCCGGATCAACGCATTCAGATGTACCACCGCATCGCGGAGGATGCGGAGGAGCGTTTGCTCGATCCCGTGATGGCATTTTCTGTTTATGTGCGCGCCATTCGCGAGCAACCCCTTGAAGAGCATACGGGCGATCAGATCGAACGCCTGGCGGCGATGATCGATGGCGGCTGGGAGCAGCTCGCGAATGCATACGCGGACGTGCTCGGCATCGAGGGCTTGGAAGCCGCAGTTCAGGGCGTCATCGGCAAACGGCTGGCGCGGGTGTTCGAAGAGGAACTGGCAGACGTTGCCAAGGCCGAAGAGACCTATCGCTACGTGCTGACGGTTTCGCCGCAGGAGCCGGACGCGCTAGCGCAACTGGATCGCATCTACAGCCACCTGGAGCAGTTCCCGGAGTTGGCCGGGGTGCTGGAGCAGCGCGCCGTCGTCACCGAGGACGAGTTTGACAAGGTCGAGCTGTATTCACGACTGGGCCGCGTCTACGAAGAGCATCTGGGGCAGGTGCAGGACGCCATTCGTGCGTACCGCGCCATCTTCGATCAACTCGATCCCGCGAATGAAGATGCGATCTTCGCCCTCGGACGCGTCTACGAGCAGACCGAGCAATGGACCGAGCTCGACACGGTGTATCGTCGCGAGCTCGAAAACGCCGTGGGCGACGTGGCCGAGGCCGAAATTCGCGCAAAAATGGCCCGTTTGGCTTCGGAACGTCTGGGTAAGACGGAGGAGGCCGTCGAGGGCTGGAAGCGTGTGCTCGACCTGCGCGGGGAAGATCCCGAGGCGCTGTGGGCACTCGCGGGTCTGTACGAGGCCCAAGGGCAATGGGCGGAGCTCACCGACGTCTTGGAGCGTCATTTCGACATTGCCGATTCCGACGAGGAGCGAGTCAACATCCTGACTCGGCGCGCGCGTTTGTTCAAAGAGCAACTCGGTCGCGACGACGAAGCCCTCGAGACCTGGCAGCGCGTACTTGATATCGATTTTTCCAATGTGGCCGCCTTGCGCGCCGTCGCCCAGATCTGGCGTGAGCGCAACGATCCACAGGAGCTCGTCAGTGCGTTGCATGCGACCATTGACCGCGCTGCGGCGTTGCTCGACCCAACGGAGGTCGTGGGGATCTACCGAGAGTTGGGCAAGACCTACGGCGACGTTTTGGAGCAACCTTTCGACGCTTCCGAGGCGTGGCGCCACTTGCTCGACGTCGACCCCGGCGACTTTGAAGGCATGGACGCCCTCGAGAAGATCTACCGGGCAGAAGAGCGTTGGCCGGAAGTGGTCGGCGTCAAGATGCAGCGCGCGGAGGCCCTTGAAGAGCCGGCGGAGAAGATCCGGGAGTTGCTCGAGGTCACCGAAATCTGGAAGCGTGAGGTCAACGACTACGACCAGGCGACCCCAGCCTTTGAGCGCGTGCTCACGATCGAACCGACGCACCAAGACGCCTTCGAAGCACTGGAGCGACTGCATACCGCGGCTGGACGCTGGGAGCCGGTCATCGAGCTGTATTTGAACCGCCTGGATACCCGGGAAGAGGCCGAGGAAAAGAGCGATCTTTTGCGGCGTATTGCCAAGGTATTCGAGGAGCAGCTGGACGACAGCAACCAGTCCTTCGACGCGCTGGTCAACGCGTTCAGCGAAGACTTCAGCGACGACGAGACGGTGCGCTACCTGGAGCGCATG
>CALMUT010000220.1 GCA_937872925.1 uncultured Myxococcales bacterium
CGGTGGGCGATACAAACCGCGTCGTGTGGTCGCGCGCACCGGGCTAGGCGGCCCGCGCCAATGGAGTTGAAACGCTTCCAGAGAACCAATCAGCAGATCTGAGCCGTCGACTACCGCCACCGCAGGCGCGCCACAGCAAGTGCAGTCGCCGCAATCGGGCGGGCAGCCATGGTCGTCGGCCTGCCCCGCGCAAGCGTGCCCAGCGGCGTCATGTTCCTCAAGCGTCACGCCTTGCGCTGCATGCTGAAACGGACTGGCCGCCGACGGCGCTGCTTCGTCTTGCTCGTGGCCTTCCACCTCGCAAGTGCAATCCGGCGGACATGGGCCCTCGAGCAACATCAGCAGCGTGCCCCGGCCGACACTGGTTGGCGCGACCAGTAGCGCCAGGGCCACGAGGACCCACGCGAGGCACTGGAAACGTGGGTCGAAGGCACGCACTGAGGTCATGAACGGCAGCAGTCTAGCACACGCCGGGCCCCGCGAAATGCCTCGTCGTTCGGCTGGAAGGCCTTCGCTGGCTGGCGAATTTTGACCTGTCGGTTTGGCTCCGCCGTTTTCGCGACGGGTAGCTCCGACTAGAAACTGCTCTCCGAGCCGCATTCGGGCATCCGGGTACCCATGTACGGATTAGAGATCTTTTTCCCCGACTGAACCCACCTCTTGTATCCCTGCGCCATCGGACATTCGAAGACGTGCAGCTCGCTGGCCAGTTCCCGATCAAGCGCCAGCAGGCGCAGCAAGTGTTCGCTGACGTCGCCGAACGACTTCCGAACCGCGTCGGCGTCGTTCTTTGACATTGTCTTCAGCGCCTTCGCGGCATCGGCAACGCTCGTCCAGCCCTTTGCCCGCGCTGAATCTACCTTCGCCACTGCACGCGCCGACTGCTCCAGGGTCGCAGCATCCGGTGTGGTCGCGCTGATCGCGTCTTTGGCTAGGGATGCGCGAATGCTCTCATAGCTAGCGAGCGCAGCCCGCTTTTCTTCGTCCGCGGATTGAGTCGGCGAGCTGGAGGCGGCCGATTCGCCCCTTGGCTGCGCTGGCGACTGCTGTTCAGGCTTGGCAATCTCATTCTTGCATGCAGTCACACTGAGTGCTGTGGACACGGCAAATGTGACAGCCAGCGCTTGGGCATGACGGATCAGTGGGTTCATGTTCAAATTCTCCTTCGATGTGGTTGTTGCTTCTTCTTTCTCACGAAAAGTAGACTTGACGTCACTCTGGCTGTGCCTCCAGGGGCGCGACCTCTGATGCCACTGGCAGACCTCGCCCCTTCCAGATTGCAAAGATCGCCGGATACACCGTCAGTTCCAGAAAGAACGACGTCACGAGGCCACCGACCATCGGGGCCGCGATGCGCTTCATCACGTCGGCGCCAGTCCCGGTGCTCCAGAGTACGGGCGATAGCCCGATCATTGTAGTGAGTACGGTCATCAGTTTGGGGCGCACCCGCTTCGCAGCGCCCTCGACGATTGCCTCACGCAACTCAACGAACGACTTGATGCGGCCATCGTCCGACCAGCGCTTGTGCGCAAGAGTCAAATACAGAAGCATCACGACGCCGGTTTCGGCATCGAGCCCGGCAAGCGCGATGAGGCCCACCCACACGGCGACGCTCATGTTGTAGTCGAGCAGATAGAGTAGCCAGATCGCCCCGATCAACGAGAACGGCCCCGCAAGCATCACGATCGCAGTTTCCGCTACGGACTGGGTGTTCCAGTAAATCAGCACGATCACCAGAAGGAGCGTGATTGGGACAACGAGCTTCAGCTTGGCCTTGGCGCGCTCGAAATACTTGAACTGCCCGGCCCAACCGAGACGCACCCCGCTCGGCAAATCGACCTGCTCGCCAACCACGCGACGAGCGTCCTCGACATAGTCCGCAATGGGCCGGTCGGTGTCGACGAATACGAAGCCCACGAGCTTGCCGTCCTCGCTGCGAATCATGGGCGGACCTGTGACGAACTCAATGTCAGCGACTTGGCTGATGGGGACTTGAGCGCCAGCGGGCGTGCTGACTAAGATCTCGCCCAGCAGGTTCGGGTCGTCTCGAAACTCACGCGCATAGCGAACGCTGACAGGGTAGCGCTCGCGACCTTCCACGATTTTTGAAATCGCTAGCCCGCCGACTGCGGTCATCACAACCTCGTTGATGTCACGAACTCGGACACCATGACGCGCAGCTTCATCGCGTTTGATGCGAACGTCGACGTAGAAGCCACCCGTCGACCGCTCGGCGAAGGCGCTGCGTGTTCCCGGAACCTGGCCGACGGCCTTCTCGATGGCAATCGCGGTACGTTCAATGACGTCAAGACTGTCGCCGAAGACCTGGATACCGAGCGGGCTGCGTACCCCAGTCGCAAGCATTTCGGTGCGGGTCTGGATGGGCATCCACCAGATGTTCGGCATTCCCGGGTAGGAGAGCTTTTCGTCCATCTCCTTGATCAGGCCCTCCCAGGTGAGTCCCTCTCGCCACTCGGATTTCGGCTTGAGAACAATCGTGGTCTCGACCATGCCAATGGGCGCTGGGTCGGTGGGCGTTCGCGCTCGACCCATCTTGCCGAACACGCTGACCACCTCGGGGAATTGCTTGAGCTGCCGATCCATCTGCTGCAGCACGTTCGCCGCTTCCGTCGTGGACATGCCCGGCGGCGCCGTCGGCATGTACAGGATTGCGCCTTCGTTGAGAGGCGGCATGAATTCGCTGCCGAGCCGCATGAACGCGGGGACACTCAGTGCCATGGCGAGCACTGACAGACCGATGACCGTCTTCCGGTACTGCACGACCCAGCGCACGACCGGCGAATACAGCGCGATCAGCCAGCGATTGAGAGGGTTCTTCTCTTCTCGCAGAATTTTGCCTCGAATGAAGAGTGCAGCGAGGGCCGGCGTCAGCGTAACCGCAAGAATTGCGGCGAACCCCATCGAGTAGGTCTTGGTGAAAGCCAGCGGCTTGAACAGCCGCCCCTCGGTGCCCTCCAACGTGAACACCGGGAGGAATGAGACTGTGATCACCAAAAGGGAAAAGAAAATGCTAGGCCCCACCTCCTGCATGGCCGCCACCAGCGCGTCGCGTCTGGGTCCGACTTGGCCTCCAGTGTCCCAGTCTTCCAGCTTCTTGTGGATGTTCTCGATGATGATGATCGAAGCGTCGACCATGGCACCCACGGCGACGGCGATGCCACCGAGCGACATGATGTTGGCGGTGAGCCCCTGATAGAACATCGGGATGAAGGACAGCAGTACCGCGAGTGGAATGGTAATGATCGGGACCAGCGCACTGCGCGCGTGGAGCAGAAAGAGGAAGATGACGAGGCTCACAACGAGCATCTCCTCCATGAGCGTGCGCTTCAGCGTGTCGACCGAGTCTCGGATCAGGCCGGAGCGATCGTAGACGATCGAGAGCTCGACGCCTTCGGGCAGACTTTGTTTGATCTCCTCGATCCGACGTTTCACGCCGTCGATCACATCGAGCGCGTTCTCGCCGTAGCGCATGATTACGATGCCACCAACGGCTTCGCCGTCCCCGTTGAGTTCCGCGAGCCCACGGCGTGTCTCGGGCCCCAGGCTCACTACGCCGACGTCACGGAGAAGGATCGGCGTCCCCGCTTTCCCGAGTTTCAAGGGGATCTTGCGAATGTCGTCGAGGCTTTCGATGTACCCCCGCCCGCGGATGACGTGTTCATGCCCGGAGATTTCCAACGTGCGGCCACCCACGTCTTCGTTGGACTCTCGTACGGCGCGCACAACCTCGTTGATGGACACGCCGTAAGCCCTGAGGCGGGCTGGATCCACTTGGACCTGGTACTCCTTGACGTAACCGCCGACCGACGCCACTTCGGCAACGCCGGGAACACTGGAGAGCGCGAATCGAATGTTCCAATCTTGCAAGGAACGAAGTTGTTGTAAGTCGTTCTTTCCGGTGGTGTCGGAGAGCGCGTACTGGAACACCCATCCGACGCCTGTCGCGTCCGGGCCAAGCGAGGGTGTAACTCCCTCGGGCAGGTCGTCCGCGGCGGAATTCAGGTATTCGAGGACTCGGCTGCGTGCCCAATACATGTCCGTCCCGTCTTCGAAGATGACGTAGACAAACGACATGCCGAACATCGACTGTCCGCGGACAAATTTTACTTTTGGCGCCGCCAGAAGCGAACTTGAGATCGGGTATGTGATTTGGTCTTCGACCAGGTCCGGACTCTGCCCCGGCCACTCTGTGAAGATGATGACTTGGGTGTCCGAAAGATCCGGAATAGCGTCGAGAGCGGTGTTACGGAGGGAGTAGTATCCCCACGCTCCAAAGCATGCGACGAGCAGTACGGTCACGAGCGGCCGGCCTGCGCAGGCAGCGATGATTCGGGCGATGATTCCCGGCTTGGATTCTGGGCTACTTGGCAGCATCGCTGCTCTCCCAATACTTAGCCGCAGATCGGATCCGACTCTCCGCGGCGATCAGAAAGTTTCCGGAGCTGACAACGACCTCGCCTGCGGAGAGCCCCTCGGTGACCTCGTAGAAGCCGTCGACATGCACGCCGAGCTTGACGACCTTCGGCTGCAGCTTGCCCTCACCTAGGTCAACGAATACGAGCCTGCGCGGTCCGGTATAGACGACGGCCGAGTCCAGAACTGCAAGACGCTCTCCAAGGTCCACGTCGATGTACACGTTGGCGTACATGTCCGGTTTGAGCTCAAGCCGGGGATTGTTGAGAACGATCCGCGCTCTGCCCGTCCGGGTTTGACGGTCGAGGGACGGATAGATGTAATCGACCTTGCCCTGGAAGCGCTTGCCCGGCACATACGGCAGCTCCACGATGGCGCGCTGGTCCACCTTCACATTAGGAAGATCGGACTCGTAAATCTCGGCCTCGATCCAGACCTTGCTCAGGTCGCCGATACGGTACACGCGCGCGCCGGCCTCGACACGGGCGCCATCGACAATCTGTTTTTCGACGACGTATCCGCTGACAGGTGAAGGGATCGGAACGTTCTCCCGCGCCTCGCCGCGCTTTTGTAGCGCCGAGATCTGCCTCCCGCTCATCCCGAGAAGGCGCAGGCGAGTGCGCGAAGCTTGAGCAAGGTTTGCAAGCATCTCGCCGCCATCGCCCCGGCGTTTCACGCTGGCCAGGTGCTCAAGCTGTGCCGCGTATAGCTCGGGGCTGTAGAGGGAGAAAAGCGTTTGGCCGGCCTTGACCCGTTGCCCTGTTTCGTCGACATACAGACGTTGCACCCATCCGCTCATGCGAAGATTCACGTCGTGAAGCCGCGATTCGTCGTACCGAACCCCTCCAACGGCGCGCACCTGAAGAGTCATCTGGCGCCTCTTGACAATGTCCGTGCGTACGCCGATGCGCTGGCGCCGGATCTCGTCAACGAAAATGGTGCCGGTTTCGACTTCCTGTTTCGTGACCGGAGTCAGGTCCATCGCGCAGATCGGGCACTTCCCTGGTCCGTCCTGCTTGACGGAGGGGTGCATGGAGCATGTGTAGTGCGAGATCTCGTCGTCTCCTCCGGGGGGCGCAGACTCGTGTGCGTGGACTTCGTCCGCTGCTGCTTGCTGCCACTTGCTGCGCACGCCGCACTCGGGCATTTTCTGGCCCATGTAAGGGTTCTCCAGACGGGGGCTCGGCTGGAACCACTTCTGAAAGCCTTCGGCCATGGGGCACTTGAAGATGTGGAGCCCTTCTGAAAGACGAGGGTCGGCTCCGGCAAGTGCGACCAGTTCTCGACTGAGCTCCCCGAATGGCTTGTGCGCTGCGTCCGGATCCGCGGCCTTGCCCAGCTCGCTCGCCGCCTCGGAGGCTCGACGAAGCGCGGCCGAAATGGGCTTCGGGATCCCCGTCGCTTCCTTGGCCGAAGCGTCGAGCGCTGCGGCCACCTGCTTCGATTGGGCGTCGAGCCCTTCGGTCGAGTCTTTGGCGAGCAACGCACGGACCTGCTCGTACGCGCCGAACGCAGCTCGAAGCCGCTCGACGGTTTGCTTGTCGAAAGCGTGCGTCGGGAGAGACTCGCTTGCTGCGAGTTCGCTTCCAGTCGCCCCCTGTCCGGACACAGTGAGGCCAGACACGCCCACGGTCATGTTGAATACGCCCTCGCCGCCTTGCCCGCCCTTTTTGATTCCGAGCGTCAGCTCCCAACTGCCGCGCATGGGCAGGTCGAACTTTGCCTCGTACTGGCCGTCCCCAGGTGCAGTGACATCAGCTTCGCCTTTCATCTCCTGCATCGAGCCCATTGGCGGCATCCGGTAACGAAGAAAGACGTCGGCACCTGCCACGAGCTGGTCCTTTTTGTCCCGGACTTCGACGATGAGGGTGTTGCCCTTCTGTTTCGGTGGGTCCGGCGAGAATCCCACCGCCACTGCATAGGGACCCACGTCTAGCTTCGTTCCGGCGCCTGGCGTGGAAGCGGTTGGTAACGGTCGTCCCGAAAACCACGCCGTGAGCTCGGGTCGGAACCCGAGCGCGGCCAGCACAATGATGCTCAGTGCGACGGCGGGCACGATCTTGTGCCGATGCTTTGAAAGCTTCTCGGCAAACTTCATGGTGCACTCCCTCCACTCGCCAAGCGGGGAATGCGGCCCAGGGCTCGAACGAGCTCTGCCCGTCTTGCTCCCAAGGTCGCGAGGGATTGCTGGTAGTTGAGTTCGACGTTGCGAAGGGAGCGCTCGGAATCGATGAGCGCCTGAAATGTGGTCTGACCCGTGACGTATCCCGATCTGGCTGCCTCGATCTGAGCGCGTGCAGCTGGCAGAAGGCGATTGCGGTACAGGCGCACGACATGGCCGGCCTCGATAAGCCGCTGCCGTGCCTTCTCTACGTCCACACGGATTTCGTCGCTGACGCCGAGCAGCTCCGCCGTCGCCTGAGCGATGCGCGCGTCCGCTTGTTCGACCGCGCCTCGACGTCTGCCCAGCTGCAACGGAACGTTGACCGAAAAGCCGAGCATCCACTGATGCTCCGGCATCGCCCACATGGAGTTGTAAGAAGCCATAACGCCGAAGTCCGGATATGACTCGCGATCGGCCAGGTCGCGTGCTGCCTGGCGGCCACGGACCCGTGCGCGCTGGGACTTGAGCTCGGGGCGATTGGACAGCGCCTCCTTTTGCAGCGCAGTAGAAGGACCCGGGAAGACAAGCGGGAGGTCCAGAGTGGTGGGCGGCGGCGGCAGCCTGGTCTGCGGAGCCCGGTGCAGAAGACCGTTCATCTGCGCGACGATGATGGCTCGTCGGGATGTCATCACGATTCGTTCGTGCTCGACGTGCGCCAGCTCGACTTCGGCCTGGAGCGGCTCTTGTTGCGATGCGCGACCTGTCTCATACTGAGCCAGCGCGGCAGCTTTGATGTCTCGGACGAGGGCATTGTGTTGCTGGTTCAGCTCGAGCGAGCGCTCGACCGCGTAATACTGGTCAAACAGAAGCGACGCCATTAGCGCGAGACGCAGACGCGTCGCCGCGAAATCCTCCGCGGCGGTCTCGGCTTCGGCCAGCGCGACCTCGCCGGCCAGCGCCTTCTTGCCAGGCCAAGGCAGCTGCTGGCTCAGCGTGACCACCTGACCGTACGGGACGTTACCCGACCCGATGCTGAGCGGAGCAAACGAATACTCAAGCATCGGATCGTCAAGCGCGCTCGCTTGCGCACGCTCAGCCAGGGCCGCGCGCCATGCTTGCCGGGAGGCCTCCACGCTTGGGTTGCGCTTGAGGACCGCGTGCACGAAGGTCACACGATCGAGCACTTGCGCTGTTTCGAGGGACCGAACTTTGCCCGAGCCTGCACCGCCAGATCCATCTTGCGGTTTCGCCGACGCTCGCCATGCCGAGTTGAGGCGGTCGTGGCGCTGGTTTTGGGCGCCAGCACAAGCTGACAGCCCGATGGTCAACAAAGCTATTCCCAGTCCGTCACGAGGATCGGACGCCCACCAATATCTTCTGAACATTGCTCATGATCTCCTGCACAAATTTCGTTCACCGTGCGCTATCGGCGCACGGCTTCTGGAGGATTCAGGGCGCACCAATGCACCTCGAACCCAGCCTTCTTGTGCAGGGATCAGATCAAGTAGCTGCAGTTCCAGACGAAGATCGGCGGACCAATCCCGCGTGGCGGCGCCCGCGCGCCGCTGCCGGGCACGAGGTCTCGGGCACTTGGACGCGGGCTGTCGAGTGCTAGGGGAAAACTCGGGAGCGCGAGCGCAGCCGGGTCGTCACCGCTGTGTAAAGCGTCCTGCGGCGCGGCGGGCTGGGTCCCCTCGGAGACTTGGACCTCACAGCAACCGGGGCGCTCGACCCTAGGACCATGGGCTTCGTTTTTTTCCGCTTGCGCCTTCTTGCAGCAGCACTCCGAGTGCACCTGGCCATCCATCAGGCACAAGTACGAAACGCTGCGCGCCATCCCGCCCGCCACGATCAAGACGAGGGTGAGAAACAGGGAGGCGAAGCGAGAAGGCATGAACTATTGGGAAGTTAGCATGCCCAGGCACCAACTCGCCATTGGTTGGTCCTATTCCCGTCGCCGTCCTGGCTGCTGGTCACTTTCACGCGGCCGAACACTGTGTTTGCCTTCTGGGATTCATTCCGCGATCACAGTGGCCACCCACTCCATCGACTCGCCGGCCTGCCCCGTCTTCTTGGTGTGCCCGATGGCCTCGAGCCACGGCTGTGGATCGGCTTGCTCGGGCGCAGCGACCGTCGCGGTCCGCGAAGCGAGGTCGACGCTTGCAGCGCGAACCTCCGGAAATCCTTCGAGAGTCTTCTTACCCAGAGCCTCGAAGTGACCGGCCCAGCGCTCGGTTGCCGCGGTGCTACCCATAGCGGCGGATGTGGCTGACGCTAATTGGCGAAACGCTGTCGAGCAGGCGAAGCCCAAGGCCGGCTAGAAACAGGTAGAGAATTGCGGCGAACGCGTCGCGCTGTGGTACTCACGCAGCTCGTTGAACGGTGATCTGCTCGCGGCCCGCTCAGGCAAGGAGGACCTCGTGAATCGAGAACGGTTTCTGATAGTTCATGGAACGGATGGCACTCGGTGGGCAGAGCGGTACTCGATCGAACCCTTAAGCGCGCCCTGCATCTACTGCGGAGCGAGTCTCAAGACGACTTTGCCATTCGCGTGCGGTTCGCTGCGCGGACTTGTCGCTGAGCGGTGTGACTGCGGCAACGAGAATACGCCGTACTGCTTGGTTAGGGGCGCCGGCGCAGGTGACCTCTTCACGGGCACAGAAGTTCGAGGCCCCACGGTTCAAGCTGCGAGACAAAGTGCGGGTCAAGTAGTGACGCTTTTACTGCCCCTGCGCAAGTAGGGTGCGCGGACGCGCTCCCGGGAATTCTTCGCCGTAGATACAGCTGTCCTTTAAGCCGTTTCGGGTAGCGGAGGGCGCCGGATTGTTCCATCCGAATTCGGGCCATGATGTTGTCGCGCAGGCGTTCGGCGATGCGCGAGAGGACCTGCGCCGTGCCACGGCCGGCGATAAAGCTGAATTGGGTGTGCCGTCCCGTAGCCGTGATTTGATAGCGAAAAAGAACTTCCGGACCCGAGATCATTCCCTCGATCATCGCCGATCCTGGAACTGCGAAGATCGCGTGCAGTTGTCTAAGCACGCGCTTCTTGTTGCGCTGGCATGCCTCGCGGAGGTGCATGTTCCTGAATGGCGGCTTGTAAGACACTAGATGCTCGTGAATGACTTCGTAGTCGAGCGGTTCGAACGTGGGGAGCGGGAGGTTCATTTGGTTTCCAAGGGTTGAAATTGGATTGTTGCGCTTCCAAGTACCGCGGGTCACGGTGCTCTTTCTTTTGTCAACCCTGCCAGCAAGAATGCGTCGGTGCGGTAGGTCGTCAAGGTCTCAGCCGACCATTTACCCTCAGCCGACCCCATGCTAAAATCCCCACCATCGGTGATTCGTTGGTGGGGATTTCGGATTGCCCAAAAGAAAATGCGTCGCGCTCGGAATGTTGAAGGTTGCAATCCTCGCCACGCCGTCGGGGAACCACGTCCAATTGAGGGCGGTACTGTGGTGAGGGCCTCAATCGACGGCGGGGTCGCCGTCGTTGGCGATTTTCTTTGGCGCTTGTAGTTCGTCCGCGTCGAAGCGTTCACGTGCGCGATCGGCGATGCTAAGTTGTACATCGGCGTGAACGGCTGTGCTGGCACTGAGGTGTGAGTCGGCGGCGCCTACGAGCCCTGTGCTCAGGAATCCGCTGACCAAGGCGGCGGTACCCGACGGGATTTCCGTGATTATCGCCATTGGCGAAAACCCCTGACTCACGCCGAACAGCGACCTACGCAATCCACTCGCAATGGCCGTCCGGATAGGCATACATCCAAGCGTGGTAGCGGCTCGGAGTACCTCTTGGTCCGAATCGGAGCAAGGTTCCGTTCGTCGCCTCCATCCCGAGGCCTGCCTCGGGAAACTCGACCCATGTGTGGCCATCACCATCGTGCGTTCCGATCGCCAGACGGCCCTCGGGCAAGCCCAGCCAGGGAGCCGCGGACCAGACGACAAGTGCACTGTCCTCGCAATCCCCGCTGCGAGAGCTGAGCGTAAGCGCGGGCTCCTGCCAGTGGTCGGGTTGTCCCCACTTCACGGAATCGGCGACGTAGCGCACGCGCGAAGCCACCCAATGGCCAAGTGATGCCAAGGCGACGGCGTAGTCTGTCGTTTGGTACGCCGGTGCAGGAAGAAACGGCAGAACCCCGCGTGGCGAATAAAGAATTCGAGCCAGCTGGCACCACCGGGCGCCCGCGGCCGCTGTTGCGCGCCGACGATCCTGGGTGAGCAGCGCAGAGCGCACCGCGAGCGCCGGCGTGGCTCCCTCGTCTAGCTGGCCCTTCACGAGGTGCCCAAGGTTGGAAAGGGCGGGCCACTGATAGGCGGCAAACAACGCCCGGAAACAGTCGTCGACGGTCCGGTTTCCGCGTGCGGTGTTGAGCGAGCGTGACACCAGGGGCCACCAGGTTCGGGAACAGAGGGTTTTGGGTCGATCTGCGTCGGCGGTTGGAACTAGCGGGCACCGCCACGCGCGACGACTTTGACTCGAAAAACTCAAACAAGAAGGCGTCGAGTCAAAACCGTATGGGGTAGTGGCCTCGCCCTTGAGAGGCCGGTGCTGTTAGTCTCCCGGTTCTGGTCAGAGATGGCATCCAGCTTTCAAGAAACGAATCGGGCGCTGTCAAGACTGCTGGTGGAGCAGGCCCGCGCCATCGGCGTCTTCGATCATCCACTCGCCAAGGGTGACGGCCGAGAGGAGCTTCTTCGTGGCTTCCTCGCGGACCGCGTTGGTTCAACGTTCGAGGCCGAGGTTGTCGATAGCAACGGTGGAACCACGGGCGAGCTGGACGTGGTCGTCTTCGACCAGAGCGTTGCGTCGTGTCTCACCGTCCTAGGCGAGCGCCGCATCGTGCGCGCCGAAGCCGTCGCCGTGACGGTCGAAGTGAAGTCCAGATTTGAGCCATCGACACGGGCGGAGGAGGCTAGCCGAGTCCGTGATGGAATTGGCAGTTTGACCCGTTTCTACAGGCCGGGACCGCTGCTGGCGGCGCTGACCAGGCATGCTGCGCCTGACGACCCCATGGTCGCCATGTTCCAGAATGGGCTAAGCACGCAAACGGCACGGAAGATAAATGCGTGTGGGTATGGGGCAGGGGAGACGATGCCCTCGGCGCTCTTCTACAGGTGATTGAGGAAGCGCTTGGGAATGTCATCGACGCCCGCAGCGTGGTTGTGCCCGCGTCTCGATACTACCTGCCTCCGGAGGCCGAATCGGTCTAGGAACCGAGCTGTTGCCTGGACGTCCGTGCCTCGGCACCGGAGTGGTAAACGCTGAAGAGCCGGCGCGCATGCGCCGTCGGACTTGCAGCGGACAGGCGTGGGGATTATTGAACGTGTTGAAATCGCAGGACAGCGCGCGCAGCTGCGCTAGAAGTAAAGCAACCCGATGCCCGTGACAAACCGCCCCAAACGCCTGCATGTCATGCTGAGCGTGGAGGAGTGGAAGATGGTGCAGGCCCTTGCCGAGCAGGAAGGCCAAGGCGTGAGCAACTGGGCGCGACAGTTGATCCGCGCAGAAGCCAAGGCGAAGTTGAAGAAGCCCAAGCAGCGGCGGCGCTAGCGCGCGGCGCTCGCCGAGGATGGCTCGTGGCACCGTGGTCGCGGAGGTCCTCGACCCTATCGCCGTTTTCGCTCGATAGCTCCGGCGGCAGGTTTCCGCTTTCTCTCGACGGTCTGAGTGGGTTTCCGTTGCGCCCCGGTCTTCTTCTGTTTCTTCTTCTTCTTTGGCGGGCGCCCGGGGCGCGCCGGGCCCAGCTCTCCGGCGCGCATCAGCGACCGTGCGTCGACCCCGAGGCCATCTGCAACGGACACGAGCACCGCGATCGAGAGGTTGGTCTTTCCTCGCTCGATGGACTGGATGGTCCTAGGTTCGACCGAACACCGCTCGGCAAGCCCCTCCTGCGTCAGCCCTTTTCGAAGGCGGCAACGGCGGACATTTGCGCCGATGCTCGCGAGAACGGCAGCTACGCGCTTGTCGGACATCCCATCGGCACGTACCGATGACTGGGGTTGCTAAACACGATCAATACTTCGTGTTATGCTTTGGCGACTTTCCACCCCATTTCGAGGCACGCAGCCGTGGATTCCGCCACTGAAGCCATAGATCCTGTGCTCATGCGTGCAAAATCGCGCGTGGGGTGCACGTTGCGCGGCAAATGGCACCTCGATGTGCTGCTTGGCGTGGGCGGAATGGCGGCCGTCTACGCGGCAACGCATCGGAACGGGACCCGCGCGGCCATCAAAGTGCTCCACCCGGAGCTTGGCCTGCACGCCGACGTTCGATCTCGCTTCTTCCGAGAAGGCCGAGTTGCAAACACCGTGGACCATGACGGTACTGTCAAGGTTTTGGACGAGGACGAGGACGGCGGATCCCTCTACCTCGTGATGGAGTTGCTCGACGGCGAGAGCCTCGACGCGAGAGCGGCGCGTTCTGAGGGCAAGCTACCGGTTGACGAGGTGCTCGCCGCGGCCGATCAGCTCCTCGACGTGCTGACCGCGGCGCACAACAAGGGCGTCGTCCACAGGGACCTCAAACCCGAGAACGTATTCTTGACGCGCGAGGGCAAGGTCATGGTGCTGGATTTCGGCATCGCACGACTGCGTGAGCTTTCAACTCAAAGCAACGCCACACGAGATGGATCCACGATGGGTACGCCCGCCTACATGGCGCCGGAGCAGGCTCGCGGGCTGTGGGATGAAGTCGACGCGCGAGTGGACCTCTGGGCCGTCGGGGCGACGATGTTCTCATTGATCACGGGTAGACCTGTGCACGAGGGCCGCACGAGCAACGAGATCCTGGTGGCGGCGGTCACCCAGAAGGCGCCGGCGCTGGCGTCCTTGGTTCCGGAGATACCCAAGCCCGTTGCTGCGCTGGTCGACAAAGCTCTCGCCTTCGAGAAAGCGGACCGTTGGCCCGATGCGACGGCCATGCAGGACGCTCTGCGAAGGGCATATCACGCACTGAGCGGGGCTCCGATATCGACCCATCCCAAGCTATTCGTGCCGGTGTCGGTTCCGAACAGGACGCTTCCGTCTGCCGGCGTTGACCCACCTGCCTCGCGGCGGGCTGACAGAACATCCGCGGCAGTAGTCGCCGGCCAGTCCGGGGTTCCTCTGCACACCTCGATGCTGCGCCTCCCGCGAGCCCCGCTGATTGCTGGTGCTGTAGTCGCAGTCGGCGGATCCGTCGCGTTGCTCATCGTCGCGGCGAGTGTGCTCGCTTCCAGAAACTCCTCGGCCCCGAGCGCGGGCTTCGCGACGCCTTCATCGGATATCGTCGTCATCGCGCCAAGCGCGGGCCCTGTGGGTGAACCGCAAGTGAAGTCAGAAGCCGGCGCGCTCAAACCAAAGCACGGGCCAGGCGTCATCTCCCTCGACGAGCTACCCACTGCCGCACCGCCGAAGAAACCTGTCGGCGCAGTGCCGGCAGCAAAGCCCACAGCCTATGTGCCGTCGCCCTCCTGGAAGGAACAACGCAAATGAGGCGAGTCATCGGCATTGCGCTCACCGCGTCCCTCGTCGCCGCCAGCGCGTCCGCTCAGCCCCGTGACGTTCAACAGGCCGATGTCCTTTTCCGGGAAGGGCGTGCGGCCATGAAATCTGGGGATCTCGACGTGGCGTGCCCAAAACTCGAAAAGAGCTATCAATTCGATCCGGCAGCGGGCACCGCCGTCAATCTAGGCGACTGCTTCGAAAAACAGGGCAAGGTCGCCAGCGCGCTGTTGGCGTACCAGGCAGCGCGGAAGCTGCTGCGCCCGGGCGACCCTCGCATTGCGCCGGTTGAGAAACAGATTGCCGCACTGGAGCAGCGTGCGCCGAAGCTCACGATCACCCTCGCTCCCAATGCTCCCGAGGGAACCGTAGTGACTCGCGACGGCCGGGCCGTGGATTTCGCCGATTTGGCCCAGGCGATAGCGGTGAATCCAGGCCAAGTGGTGATCACTGTCGGAGCGCCAGGACACAGGACCCGGAAATTCAAGACCGAACTTGCTGAGGGGATGCGTCGCGAGATCGAGGTCAACGCCGGTGTCGCAATCGCTTCGATCGAGCGCGAGGACTCGGCCCCCACCGCTGGCACGGCGCACGATTCACATAGGTCCGCCGGTCAGGAGCAGACCAGCGGGGGCTCGACACAGAGACCCATCGGATATGTCGCGGGCGCACTCGGACTGGGTCTCGTTATCGTCGGAACGGTGAACGCCGTGGATTGGAACTCGAAGAACGCCGAGCTGAACGCGACGAACACGGGAGCGGAGTACGACAAGCTAAGACCCGAACGCGATGGCGCGCGAACTCGCACATTGTGGGGATTTGGGCTCGGTGCGGCGGCGCTGGCAACGTCGACGGTCCTCATATTCACGTCGCCATCAGGCGATCGGCCCGTCGCGCACGTGCGGTTTGGTCCCAGTGTGAGCGGCAGTGGAGCAGTCGGAGAAATTGGAGGAACGTGGTGATGAACAATGCGGCCATTGTGTTGGGTGGAGTGTTGCTTGCAGGCGCATGCAGCGCGAAAGATCGACCGTTGGAACAACCTGACGACGCTGGTTCGGGTGGCTCGGGCGCCTCAGCAGTCGGAGGGGCGGCCGGCGTGAACACGGGCGGGAGCGGCGCCAGCGCTACGGGCGGCGTAGGCGGGTCGGGGGGGGCGAGCGGTTCCGCCGGCACCCGTGGGTTCGGCGGTAGCGGGGCCACGGGGGGCAGCGCAACAGGAGGCAGCGGTGCGATCGGAACTGGAGGAGTCAGCGGGAGCGGTGGAGGCAGCGGAACGGGAGGAAGCGGCGCCACCGGCGCGACCGGTGGAGCGCCGCCGATCGGCATCGGAGACCCCTGCAGCAAGCCCAGCGACTGCGGTGGAGGCGGAGCGGTCTGTTTGGTCATCGCGCTGCCGGGTTGGTGCTCAACCGATTGTCAGACACCAAACACAGCCGACCCGAAGTGCAACGGGTCATCCGCGGGCGGCAAGAACAAGTTCGGAGAACAGAATTTCTGCATGTACAACAACGCGGAAGGCAAGAACGCGTGCTTCCCCGGCTGCAACAACTCGGCCGGCGTTTGCTCGAACTACGCAGGAACGACTTGCAAGAATGCGGGCTCGATCAGCATTTGTGCGGGGTAGGGGATTTGAAACCAGGGTGTGTGTAGTTGACGCCAGGCACAAGCCGCTTTGGCATTCGCCTGACGGCGTGTTTGTTTCCCGGCGATCTTTCGCAAAGCCTCGACAGCCTGGGGGTGTGCCTCGATCGGTACGCCAGAAGGGGCGAGACGCCGAAGCATGTTGAAAAGGCACCTGCCTTTCGGCCGCTTCGTTTTTGGTTTCTGCTGCGAAGACCTTGTGCGTCTTGGCGCTACTTTTGACAATCGAGGCGGCTGAGTCGCAGCCCTCGACGAACTGCGAACCCGGGCAGTCCGTGGTCCTCAGCACGCCTGAACGTGAGCGGAGCTTGAGCGCTGGGTCTCGTTGCTTCGCTGGATCCGGGGCGAGAACGGTGGAAACCGGACTTTTCTTGAGCGGGCGGATCGGCCGCGAAATGTACGATTTCTCGTCGGCGGAACCTTGGACGAGTCTGACTATGTCAGGGTACTGTAGAAACAAACATTGACATGGTCATGTTGGCACGACAGACTCCCGGCAGTCGGAAGATGCGAGACGACATCCATAGGAACGCACCGGTGCCCACTGCGTGGAAGCGTGTGGTCAAAGCACACACCCGAGATGCAGACCGGTCTTCGGAAGGAATCAGGTTCCTCGATGCCGCTATCCGGGGCGAGCTCGCAGCCGTCTGCCGCGGCGCGTTCCTCAAGCAGCTGGCCTGCAGGCTGCTGGACGAAGCGCAGGTGCTGGTTGGCATGCGGGACCCAGAATCATTCCGTCGTCTCGCCCGCAACTCGGCACAGGACTGCACTGTGAGCCACGCAATTCGACTTGCTGAGCAAATCGGCCCTGGCGTCGTACAAGTCAGTGAGGCCCTCGGCTATGCCATAAACGAAGTCGTTCAGCGACAGTTCCACGCGACGGAAGGACATTTGGCGCTGAACTTTCCGGGACAGCGGAGCGAACTCATGCGTCGGATGCGCACCTGCCTGTCACAAATCGAAGTTACCAACTTGGTACAGTCTGCCGTGGGAGGGAACCTCTCCGCGATCCCAAGTCGACGTCCGGGGCTTGGTCTTGACGACGCGCTTCCGCGTGGACCGCGAGGGAAACGCGATGGCTGAGCAACCGAAGGCACGCATCCAGGTGGTTGGGCCGTACGACAAGGCGCGCAACGGCCTACAGCACTGTCGCTTGGACAGGGACCTTCGACTCGATCACAATCGCATTCAGGCTTCGTTCCCCGACTTGCTGACGGACATCGACCTCGATCTGTTAACGCTCGCCGGAGCCGTTAGCTATACGGACAGGACGGTCCGCCGCCGCCGTGGTGTTTGTTGGGCCCGGAACCTAGAAGTCCACGTTCCCGTATCTGACACGGCGTTTTGGCAGCAGCCACTATTGTGCAACGCTCTGATTCGCTGCCTGGCGCTGGCAACTGGTGACGAGTGGCGAATTATCTTTACTCAACTGCGCAAGCGACGCCAGCTACAACCTTCACTTCGGGCCGAGTTGAGGCCGTTCGCAGACCTCTCCTGTGCGATCCCCTTCAGTGGTGGTCTGGATTCAACGGTCGGGCTGAAGCTCTGGCAGGCTGCCAACCCAGAAAGCTCGGCACTCCGAATTGGCACCGAAACTAACCGCGACGTTGGTGAAGTCATCAGACGGACGAGTGCTGGCTGGCAACCAACGAGGCGGGTATCCGTCTTGTTGAGCATGAGGGTTGGCAGTCACCCGGAGCCGACCCATCGCACTCGGACCTTCTTGTTTTTCACCACGGCGGCGCTAGCTGCCAAGCTCGCTGGCGTTGGACGTGTCGTCGTGATGGAGAACGGGCAGGGCGCACTTGGACCCTCGCTCGTGCCCCTTGGCGACGAGTGGCCCTACCGTGCGACTCATCCACTTTTTACCAGTTCGTTGCGCGACCTCCTGCGCGCCGTTTGGGGTGGAAGTGCCCCGTCGTTCGAACACCCACACCTCTGGCACCCCAGGTGTCAGGATAGTTGCCGCATGACCTGATGGCAGAAACCAGGGGCGAG
>CALMUT010000221.1 GCA_937872925.1 uncultured Myxococcales bacterium
CGGCTGTCGCGCAGCGTCTTCTGCACCGAGCAACGGCGTTTCAGCGCTGATGCTCCTGGCCGTGCTCGGGATGCGACGCCGCCAGGAATCCGCTACACTGCGGGCGTGTCACCGAAACTAGCTTCTACGCCCACCCTCCCCCCATCCCGTCCACGTCGCCGGTTTGGCCTCGGCCTCTGCGCAGCGTTCGTGCTCGCCGCCTGCTCAGGCGGAGATCGCAAATTCGACAACAACAAGGCGGACGCCGGATCAACCGGCGGTAGCGCAGGCAGCGGTGCGTCGGGCGGGACCGGTGGCGGCAGCGCGGGCAGCAGCGGCAGCAGCGGCAGCGCGGGCAGCGGCGGCAACGCCGGTGCCAGTGGCAGCGGGGGCACGGCCGGCGCGAGTGGCAGCGCAGGCAGCGGTGGCACGGCCGGCGCGAGTGGCAGCGGGGGCACCGGCGGTAGCTCATGCACAACGTCGGACCCCGATTGCGAATGTGTCGGGAACGTCGTCAAAGCAAAGGACGCGGACGGAGACGGCCAAGGCAGCATCGACTGCACCGAGGCTCCGGGAACGGACTGCGACGACAACAACAAGAACTTCCAGCAAAATGCCTGTGGCGGCTGTGCGTCGCTGGCCGGAGCGCCCAATGCGGCGTGCTTGCAGTGCGGCAAGTGGGCCTGCAACGGCAAGGATGCGGTCAAGTGCAGCGCGCCCGTTCCGGCGCCCACCAAGTGCGGGGCCAGCAATTCAACCATCGAAGTGTGCACCAACGGCAACTGGACGCTTCAAACCAATTGCACCGGTTCCACATCCAAGTGTCTCAACTCCAAGTGTGTGCAGTGCCTGCCGGGCACCTTCAAGTGCGGCACATACTCCCAAGACACCATCATCTATGCCTGTGAAACGAACGGCTCCTGGGCGTCGAGCTGGTTCCAGTCTTGCTTCAAGGCTCAGGGCAAATTCTGCAATGCCACCACCGGGACCTGCACGAGCTTGCTACTGCCAAGGGATCACACCTTCGAGCTGAAGGCTCCCCTCGTGCCGGGTGCGGAGACCCTCCCCGCAGAGGGCCATCAGCGCACGCGCGACGTATTGGACCTGGCGACCGGCTTCAAATTCGCCTGATCGCGACAGCATGTTGCTGATCGGAAGTCGGGCGATCGTCCACTACTTCCCGGACTTCCGCCCTCCCTTGGATTGGGATCTGTTCGGCAGCTCCGAAGAGATCCGCGCACTCTCGAAGCGCCTGCCTCCACTGGAGAATACCGTCGTGCGGCCACACAAGGCGTGCTTCCTGTACGACGGCGCCATCGTGGAGGTCGTCAACACTGATGTCGCTACTGAGTGGGCAAAGATTGTTCACGCTTTCCGGAACGAAGCCAGCATCGAGGATCCAGTCCTTGGGACACTGATCGTCGCCCCGGCAGCGTTCTTGATGATCACCAAGCAGGTCGGGCTGATCTACGACATCTGGCACTGGCACAAGAACCTGGAGGATCTGTATTTCCTGCGTGACCGGATCTCCAGCGTGCCCGACGTTGTGACTCAGGTGATGCCGCACTCGCTAGAAGATTCCAGAAAGCTATTCGCGGCGTCCACCGCACACGTCTTGCGATCGCCTCCGCCCTGCCATGCAAGTGAGGCGGAACAGTCGCCGAACCCGCGCACGGCACTGCACGCGGAATTGCACCAGATCCTGGCCGAAGGGGACACAGCGTTGGTCAATGAAAAGGGGGCGTGGCAGGACTACCCCGACGCCCAGCCGGAAGCCCGGAGAGCGAAAATGGTCCGGCTCTTCGCGGAAGAAGCCATGGTGATTGGCGCGGAGCAACTGCTCACCCGCGGACTCAGTCACGCGTCCGACGACGAGCAGACGGTCACTCGTTGGGCGATGCGTATGCTCATTACCGGTTCTCTACCGGAGGGCTGGCGCTACTTTGGCGTGAACTACTATCGGGAAATCATGGCCGCGATCCCCCGCGGTTGGACGTCGCGGCTTTCGACGTTGGACACCCCCATCGTGCGCCACGAACGCCAATGCCACGAGGATAGCGCAGACGGGATCTGTCAGCGTCAGAGTGGCGGCACGTCCGCCTGCGAACGCATCGGCAGGCCAACGCGTCCATAGCGTTCGAGGGTAAACGGCGTGAGCAGGTGCGCGAGGTACGACTCTGGGACGTCGGCATCTGAGATACCGACGGAAGCTGCCGGACGCCGATGAGGCAGGTAGAAGGTGCCGAAGACATGGTCCCAGATCATGGTGGCGTTGCCGAAGTTACTGTTGGACTCCCGCAAGTCCGTGGAGTGATGGAACCGGTGTACGTCGGAGGTGGCGATCACGTAGCTAAGCGGACCGGGTGTCATGGCGATGTTGGAGTGTTGCAGCATACCGTTGACCGCCTTGAAGATGAGCAAGAGCATGTACGCCTCCGGAGTGATCCCGAGCAAGACGACGGGAACCGCCTCTGAGGTCAGCGTGAGGATTGCGTTCAACGGGTGGGAGCGCCCGCCGGCGACCGCATAGAGCCGCGCCGGCGAATGATGCACGGCGTGCACGCGCCACCCGACGCTCGTGGCATGCATCCAGCGGTGCGCGCAATAGACACCCAAGTCTGCGACGACGACCCCGAGGGCAACCTGAAGCACTAGGGGCCAAGTCGATGGCCATAGCGTGCTGCCGAGCAAGCCGCTCAGCTTCCCGCCCAGCCAGGCGGCAAAGACCACTCCCGTGATTCGCACCAGAGGCGACGCCACTGCTGCAGAAACCAAAGAGTGGGTCAGGTCAATGCGCACCGTGCGTCTATTAGGTCGCCAAGCGGACGTATACGGCATGAAATGCTCAAGAAGAGACAGCACCACCACGACGACCAAGAGCGTCAAAGCGCCCGTCACTGCCTCCCCCAGGCCGTATTGCAATAGCACCGAGGCAAGTGCGCAGCCTCCCAACAGCAGCGCCGGGTAGAGCACTGCCGCCAGCCATCGAAAAACGAATGAAGGTTTCGACATCACCCCCAACAAGCTGCCCGAAAGTGGCAACCCAGCGCAGTGACGCCAGCCGCCAAAACCCTGACCGACGACGCCGTCAGCCGCCGCGAAAGCGTGTGGGAGTCGTCCCTGTCCAGCGCTTGAAGGCTCGGTGAAACGCGCTTGGCTCGGAAAAGCCGAGTAAGAACGAAATTTCGCCAACGGGCCGCTGTCGCTGTGCCAGAAGCTCCTTCGCCAAAAGGTGCCGGGTCTCATCGACCAGTTGGGCAAAGTTCGTGTCGGCGGACGAAAGCTGGCGCTGCAAGGTGCGCTGGCTCATGGCAAGGTCCGCCGCGACCGCTTCAAGCTTCGGAGCCCCCGCCGGCAGAAGCCCGCTGATCGCGCGCCGCACCTTTTCTATGAGCGGTTGGGTCGAAACCCGCGTCTTTGCCAGTTCATCTAGCTGCGTGACGAGGAAGATCGACAGCGCATCGTCCGCCAAGGACAGCTTCCCATCGAGGCTTTGGCTGGACAACTCGAGGCCATCGAAGGCCGCTCCGAAATGCACCGCACACGCGAAGAAGCGCTCGTGCTCGCTGGTGTCGCGAGGAGCGGCGTGCCGAAACGACGCGCGGAGCGGCTGTACCGGGCTGCGGGCGACGTCGCGGATGGCTTTGAGGATTTGAGCAACCGCGGATTCGTTGGTGCAACGCCGACCCAAACTGCCTGTCGGCCCCGCAACGATTAGGTCTGCTGCTCCCGCGCGCTCGCGAAGTTCGCAGTGGTACTGGCTACGCCAGACGCCGGCGTAGCGAATGAGGTGTCCCAGGGCTTCCCGTACGGTGTCAGCGGTCTTGCAAGCCAATCCAAGCAGCGCATATTCGTCGACGCTTCGGTGGCTCGCCACGCGAATCGGAAATCCGGGCGAGTCCAGGGCGCGCATGATCGCTTCCCAAACCAGTAAGTGTGCTCGCTCCGGCACTTCTTCGCCGATGCAATCGGGATCGAGAGCTCCCGCTCGCCACAACGCCTGCGCGTCCGCACCCTCCGCAGCTGCCAAGGCCACGATATTCCGGGTCCATCGTGCGTGGATCGTGGCAGCGGGTCCCGCCCCAGTCATCTAGCCCTTTGTACCACGCCCGGCTTCGGATCCTTCGCACTTGGGCTCCAAACCACGGCCCACGGGGCCTTCCGATTCCCCTCTGCTCTGGACACAGGCAGCTTCGCTCGGGACGGGTACAGTAAGCGGGCGCCAGAAAGGAATCGCCGTGAAGCTACCTGTATTGCCAACGACCATGGTGGGATCGTATCCGCGACCGAGTTGGTTCACTTACCAGCTCGCAGGACGCGACATTTTCGAAGCTTTTAAGATCTCGCCACACAAGGAGGCTTTTGACGACGCGGTCCGCGCCGTGGTGGGAGATCAAGAAGAAGCAGGGTTGGACCTGATCACTGACGGACAAATGTGGTTTGACGACTATGAAATGGGTATCGGCTCCTTTCTTTGGTACTGGCTAGAGCGAACGGGGGGCTTCGGCAACGCGAAAGTCCCCCATCCCGCCCGGGACAAAGCAAAAGGTCGCGATGAGTGGGCTCTCGACGAGGCGGGCGGCGTCGAAGTTGTTGGGCCGATCAGCCGCGGACCGATCCGACTCGCTGCGCTGTATCGCCTGGCACAACGACACAGCAAGCGCCCGATCAAGGCCTGCGTTGGCGCCGGTCCTGTCCAGCTCTCGACCTTGGCGCATTTCGTTTCGGGTCCTATCAAAGACCGCTATGCACTATCTGAAGCGTTGGCCGACGTCTTTGCCGCGGAAATCGCCGAGCTGGTGCAGGCGGGCTGTGAGCACGTACAGCTAGAGGATTTGGGCGCGTGGATCCCGACTTTAAGTGGAGAGCGCGACTACCCCTGGGTGCGTTCCATCGTGAACCGGACGCTTGCGGGATGCACCGCGCGCAAGTCCTGGCATTTCTGTCTAGGCAACGCCTGGGGCAACCGCATGACGGGCATGACTGACCAGGGCTACAGAGCGATCCTCCCCCACTACTATGAAGTCGACGTGGACGAATACGTGCTCGATTTTGCGTGCTGCGAAATGGCCGACGCCTTCATCCTCAAGGAGCTGCCAGCTGAAAAGTCGGTGGCTGTCGGCGTGATTGACGTGCGCACTTTGGAGATCGAACCGCCGGAGCTTGTGGCGGAACGCATCCGCAAGGTGCTAGAGCACCTGCCGCCCGAGCGCGTGACGGTCACTACGGATTGCGGCCTGAAACAGCTTCCGCGTACCTGCGCGCGGCAAAAGCTGCGAAGCCTGGTGGCCGGCACCACCCTCGTGCGGTCCGAACTTGGGGCTAGCTGAGTCTCACGCTCCGGGCCGCTCGCGGCTCGCCAGCACGATGCGTTGGAAACGAAACTCGCGCTCTCGCGCATACGTTCCGGTGAGGGACAGACATGCTTCGTCGAACGACTGGCTTTCCACATAACGGCAGCCCTCTTCGTACAGAAGCGGCAAGATGTCGTTCGTGCCAAACACCATGCGCTCTCCAAGCTTTCCAACGAACTGGCGTGTCTGCTCGTCTTTGTGCCGCTCGGGGCCGTACACCAGCTTCTTCATGAAGTGATCGAAGGCCAAGAGTGTCTGTGGGTGGCAACCTTGGGTGACGCGTCGCACCGTACTGCGGATCACAGGCTCGGGCAGATACATCGTCACGCCCTCCCAAACGAAAATGGCCGGTGCGGCAGCCTGGAACCCCGCCGCCACCAATGCGTCCAAGAAGTCGTCGTGCTCGAAATCACATGCCACGAACGTCGCTGCGTCCGAGGGATACCCAGCTAGCTTTTGGAGCCGGTTGCGCTTGTCTCGCTGCGTCGCGGGATGGTCCACCTCGAAGTAGGTCACGCCCCGCTGGTGCAGCCGCGCGGCGCGGGTGTCGAGGCCGGCGCCCAAGATCACCACTTGCGTGAATCCCAGCGGCGCACGTGTCACCCGACGGATCTCGTGGTCCAACGTTGCGGTGCGCACCGCGATCCATAGCTCCGGTGCGGGCATTACGGCGTCGAACTGCCGCGCCAGCTCCGCGCCTTCCGCGCCGGACAATGCCTCCGCCCAGTGGTCGGTGATGAGTGGCTCAGCACCCCGAGTTACTCGCGCGCGGTATGCGGCCACGAGCAAAGCCGTCTGGCTCGCGCTGCGTTCGTTGCGTTCGGACGGGGCCACGGCAGACACGGTACACCGACCTGAGCGCCGACGGAAAAACTGCGAGAACCAGGCGGCCCGAAAGTTGATCGCGTGGGCGCTGCAGATATTCGAGGGGGGCCGCAGGCGGCGCGCTTCGTCCTGAGGCGGTCTCGTCGGCCTGCGATGGTCCAGCGCCAGCCCGGTGTTTGGAGACCACGAAGCCACGCTTCGGCGGAGCCTTGTTGATGTCGTCGGACGGAGGGATACTCGCGAATGGGAGGCAACCACGCATGATCTTGATTCGACCCAGGAGCGTCATACTGGCCACGGCAATCGCCGCAGCCTCGCTCGTCGTCGCCGCGTGCGGCGGTGACGACGCCGCTAGCACGGGAGCTGGAGGCAGTGCGGGCGCGAGCGGCGGCGGGGGCAGTGCGGGCGTTGCCGGCGGCAGCGGCAACGCCGGGAGCGGAGGTGTTGGCGGGGGCAGCGCGGGGACTGGAGGCGGCGTGGGCAGCGGAGGCACGGGCGGCACAGGTGGTTTCTCTGGGACGGTGCATGCCGCCCTTTCGTGCTCCCAGAGCGACGTGCAGGCGGCCATTGGCCTTGCCGCCGTCGGCGACAAGGTGAGCGTGCCCGCGGGTGACTGCTCCTGGTCTGGCCTCACTTTGGCGAAAGCGATCCATCTTCAGGGCGCAGGAAAAGGAGTGACCAACATCGCGCTGACGGGAGCGACCAGCATCGTCAAGCAGGCAGACGGCGTCGTGCGCGTCTCAGACTTCAGCTTTGCAAAGACCGGTGGTGGCAACGGCAGCAAGGGCTTCGTCGTCTCCGGTGGGTGGAAAACCGCCGAGCCGGTTGTGATCGAAAACAACGACTTCGCGATCTCGAATAGCGGGCTCTTCGTACTGAACGTCGCGGGCGGTGTGATCATCGCCGCCAACTCTTTCGACGGGGGCTGGGACGACTCGTTTATCCAGCCAAAGCACGACCAAGATCCGGAGAAGTCCTGGTCCAGTCCGGACACGCTAGGCGCCCACGACGCCGCCGGGAAGCTGAACCACTATGTGGAGGCCAATACCTTCTACGGCGGGACGAATCAGGGCATCGACGCGGATGATTCCACCCGTGTGGTCTATCGCTACAACGAGCTGACCTACTCTTCGTTCAACACCCATGGCTGGGCGACTTCCCCGGTGGGCGTGCGTCACTTCGAAGTCTACAAGAACAAGTTCCAGCACCCGGGCGGGTCAGAGCCGATCGCCAACCAGAACTGGGCCATCTGGATCCGCGGCGGCACGGGTGTCATTTTCGAAAACAGCTTCGACGACATCGCTGGTTCGCACTGGGGACAGAAAGACGAGATCCGGCTGACGATTCGCGGCGCGGAAGACGCACGGCCGCAAGGAGCGTGCTCCAGCGTGAGCTATCCAGTCCCGCACCAAATCGGGCAAAGCCACGACGGGAGCAAGAGCGTCACCGAGCCACTTTATCTGTGGGGGAACACTGGCACGACCACCGTTTCGGCTGGCTGGAACTGGGGCAACCCCTGCGGGCTGACTTTCGCCGACTTCTTCAAGTGGGGCCGGGACGCCATGAACGACGGTACGTCGAAGCCCGGCTACACGCCCTACGTCTACCCGCACCCACTGCGCAACTAGGAGCGGTGGCCAGCTTTAGGCACGTTGTCGCCCCGCTAGTTTCAGCCGGCCGGCGGAAGCTCTTGAGTACAACTGGCGAAGGCACTCGTAATGTATCCGCTTGGTTGTGCGATCTGAAACCAAAGCGAGGTGCCCTGCACGGACTCCCCCTGTACTTGTGCCAGTACGTCGACGATGTCTCCGTCGTTCAATTCCGCAACCGGTTCTTGTGCCGTCGAGGGAGTTGGCCGCACGTTGAGGGTGTTCCCGCCGGAAACGGCCACCTTCGCACGCGGGCAATCGTTGCTGCCACCTGCGACGCCACCCGCGCCGGCACTTCCGCCGCCCCCAGCGATGCCTCCGGCGCCGGCTGCGCCGCCCGTTCCGGCGACTCCGCCAGCGCCGCCGGAAGCTCCCGCCGCGCTGTCGCCAGGGCCCGCGTCCATGACTCCGCCAGCACCCGCAGCACCGGAGTGTCCCCCTTCGCCATCTCCACGCGCGTCCACGCTACAAGCCGGCAAGGCCAAGAGCAGCATCACGACGAACACGCGCACGCGACCAAGTGTACCAGGTCCCCACCCCGGCGGAGCCAGCGCCGTTTCGCGCTACTTTGCCAACCGCATCACGGTACCGTCGCCGAAGTTGGTCCAGTACACGGCCTTGGAGTCCACGGTCAGGCTGATGGGCTGCGCTTGGCCGCTAACAATGTCTTCCGCCGGCCCGCCAGCGAGCGGCGCGCGTTTCACTTTGCCGTCGATTTGCGTCACCCAATACACGTGCGTTGTATCTGCTGCCACACTCGTCGGCCTGGCTTGTCCCGTCGCGATTGTTGTGAGGGAACCGCCTGCGCTGGGCGCGGAGAGCACGCCGCCGGACGCAACCCGACTGACCCAAAACACCCGGCCCTGGGCCACCCACAGCGACGCCGGCGAGACCAGACCGCTGGCGATGGTTTGGCTGACCCCGCCACCCCGCAGTACGCGGTGCACGCTACCCGGCGGTGGCCCACCGTCTACGGCTTGGCCGAAGTTTGCCCAATACACGTGCGTGGCGTCCAACGCGACACTCACCGGGACCATCTGCCCAGTGGCGAGATCCGTGTTCGGCGCGCGCATCACGTTCCCATCGTTTTCGTTCACGAAGAAGACGCCTAAGTCGTCTGCCGCGACCGCAATGGGGCTGCCAAGCCCTGTGGCCACGGGTGTCGGCGTGCCGCCGGTCAGCGGGATGCTCAGCAGTTGGCCCGCTGTGTTGAGTTTCAACACAACGTGCGCTGCCGTCGAGTTCACTGCAACGTCGACGGGTTCGTCCAGATCCCCAGCGAGCACCGTGGCCCCGGTACCGCCGAGGGGCGCTTGCATCACGCTGCCCGGAGTCGTGAACTGAACCCAATAGATCTTGCTGGAGCTCACTGCAATGCTTGTCGGATTCAGTTGTCCGTTTGCCACTACAACGGGCTGACACGCGCCGGCAAGACACGCGCCGCCGACGCAATTGCGTCCGCAATTGCCGCAGTGGCTGCTGTCGTTCATGAGGTTGAAGCAAACGGAGCCGCACGCCGAGAGGCCAGCGTCGCAGGCAACGCTGCTGTCGGTAGATGCGTCAGCGCCCGAGTCCACATCCGCGTCCCCTTGGCCTCCTTCGCCCGCCGCACCCGCCGACGCGTCCTTGCCCGCGTCGCCCGCCGCGCCGCTCGCTCCACCGGAAACGCCCCCGCTCCCCGCGTCGGCATCCGCACCCGCGACGCCCCCACTTCCTACCGACCCACCAGTCCCCTTGGCGCTGCCCGTCGACTTGCTGGTGCAGGCCGACGGCGCTGCGCCGAAACCGCTCAAGGCGCCGAGGAGCACCAAGGCGGATCGTGGCAAGCAGAAAGGCGAAACGCGTTGCCTTGCGGACATCACTGGGCAGTATGACCGCGAACTCTTCGCCAATGCGCCGCAGCGCATGCCCACCGTCAAAATGACCACGCGGTGCGCGCGCCGTTGACCACGCTGTGCGTGCACCGTCAAAATGACTATGCTGTGTGGATCAAAAGATCGCGATGACTCGAAACGGACTCATATCGGCAGCTGAATCCGCCTACGACCTGAGCGTTGATGCAACCCAGTGGCTCGATCAGTTGTGCGTCCGCGTCGCGGACGTTTTCCGTCCGTCCCTGGGCGTCGTCGGCTACTTCCACCAGGCGAACGCAGCGCGTGACGGCATCGACATCTTTGACGGCGTGACCCGCCACGCGCCGGCGGGAGCGGACGACTTGCTCCTGACCCTATCGCGGACCGCCACGCCGGAGATCGTGCGTGACGTGTTCATGTATGGGCCTGTCAGCGGGTGCATCGCGGACGCCCTGGCCCCCCACCGGCAGGACCTTGGGCGCTCGATGTTTCAGCATCACGTCGGTGCGAACGACGCCTTTTGCATCATGGTCCGATCGCCTGTGGGCGCGTCCGCCTGCATCGCCCTGTTACAACGCGAGGTCATGCCCCGAAGCAACCCCGCGCTCCTGGAGCGCTACCACCAGCTGGCCGCGCACGTGGCAGCAGGACTGCGGTTGCGGAACGAAGTCGGCAGTATTGACGCTACCCTCGACACGGACGGGCGCTGCTTGGACGCTCGCGGCGATGCCCGCGGTGCGGACCTCCGCGCAGAGCTCCGGCGAGCCGTGCGTGCTCGAGACGCCGCACGCACGGCACGCGCTGACGATGAGCGAGCGCTCGAGATATGGCAAGGGCTCGTTTCTGGCCGGTGGTCGTTGGTGGACAGCTACGAATCCGACGGCCGGCGCTTCGTGGTGGCGCGCAAGAATGCACCTGCCCACCGAGACCCGCGCCGACTCACCCTGCGTGAGCGACAAGTCGCCGCGTTGCTTGCGACTGCAAGTTCTAACAAGTTGATCGCCTATCATCTTGGACTCGCGGTTTCGACAGTGGGTGAACTTGTCACAAGCATCCGGCACAAGCTTGGCGCATCGAGTCGCGCGGAACTGATCTTCACGTTGCGCTCCCTCGACGCCGCCAGCACAAGAGCGACAACTCCGGCGTCTAACCAGGCGAGCGACGGATGAAACCGAAAGGCCCAGCACTGCGCGTCATGGAACTGCGGTTGGGCAGCGAGGAACTGGTCGCAATCAGTTTCCCAGCGGCGGACGCGACGGTCCTCGACTCTTTGAGCTCCGCGGAGAAAGAGGTGGTGGGCTTGGCGCTTGCGAACCACAGCAACGCGCAAATTGCCGAGGCACGCGGAACCAGCATGCGGACCGTAGCCAACCAGCTGGCATCGGCGTTTCGCAAGCTGGGCGTTAGCGGCCGCGGCGAGCTGGTCGCCTTGCTTGTCGAATGAGGATGGCATGGCCGCTTGCAGCGACTGCGCGAAAGAACGGGGTGGCTACGGCTTGCGCGCTCAGCACCCACTACCTGCTTGCTGGCAGTCCGCCGCTGAAGTCGGCGAGCCATGGTGTCGAGAGCTCGCGGATCTCTATGTCTGCAGCCGCTGCGGTGCGATGCACGCGGTACACGAGAACCGGCGAGATGAACTCACCAACTTTTCCCGACTGCCCGTGGCGACCCGCCATTGGCTGCGCGCCGAAAGCGCCGTCTGCGCCATCCTCGACTCCTTCATGCAGGCTCAGCCGCTGACGGAGCCAACAACGGAGTGCGGCGTCGAAGTGCTCCGCCAGCTGCGAGCGCACGGCGGCTCGAGTCCACAGTCGCAGGCTGACGCCGTACTCGAGCGCCTGGCCGCTGCGAGCGCCACGGGCTCCGTCTCTAGGGCGCTGCTTGGTGTGCTCCTCTCCATGGGAAACGTTTTCACGCTGCCAAACGCGGACGCGCTTCTTGCGCCTCATTTGCTCGCGGACCGGCACTGGTTGTTAGAACTCGGGCGTCTTGTGCGCGGGCCACTGCGTCCCAAGATGTCTCAGTCGCACCTGGAGCGCCTCCGGGATGCGTGTGATCCAGGTCGCTTGGCCCGTGACGCCGTCCAACGCATGAAAGACGCATTTAGAAACGCGGACTATCCGTCAATTGACAACGAAATCTCCTATCTGTTCTCGCTGCGCGCACAGGACCTGCGCCCACCTCCCGATGTGATCGAGGCGTTGGAGCAGATCCGTCTGGATGTTCTAGCTCTGACGGCCGATACGATTGTGCCGCGCGCGAGCTTCGGAGACTCCACTCCCACGGCACTGGGGGAGAGTATCGCGAGGCTTATCGTGAGCTGCAAAGTCTAGACCCGGCCGATTGGATTCAGCACCAACGCACGCGCACACGGTAGCTGATCTTAGTCTTGCCGCGCGCGGGGACGTTCACGTCAAAAGTGAAGGTGAAGGCGTCTTTTTTCTTGTGGGGGTGCGTGGAGTCCAACACGGTCCAGTCGCCGCCCACGGGTTCGAAGACCTCCACCCGTTCGGCAGCGTCCTTGTGGTTACGCAATTCGATTTCCCATTGGCTCTCGGAGGTACAACTACCGAACGTGCGCCACGACATCTGCTTGCGGTCCCCCACCACGTCGAAGGCCTCGCCCATCTTGATGCGCACTCGCTCATCCCGCGGCGTATGGTCGATGCTGTCCTCGCCGATGAACTGCTTGGCGCCGCTCTTGTCCGCCTTGTACACGCGCACGATGCCCTTGGGCAGCGCGATGCCCAGACCGTTCTGGGTGCTGTTGTCCAGATCTAGATACACGCCGACCTTTTGGTTCTTCTGCACCTCACCGTAGCGACTGCGGTACCAGTACTGCTGACCGTAGTAGATGAGCTTTTTCCTCACCTTGGCGTTCTGGGCTTCGAGGAGCGTGACCTGTTTTTGCTCATTTTCGAGCACGTCGGTGGGCTGTGAGAGCGTGTACAAGTGGTATTCGAAGAAGCCTTCTTCGTTGAATTGGCGTTTGGATTTGCCGCCGGCCGCAGAAGCCCTACCCGAAGGGTATCGAGTCCCGTCCGAGACGCGTTGCACATCCCCGGCCACGAGCTTCAGCTTTGCGCCTTCGTAGCTGGCGCCAGAAGTATTGTTCAGCGTGACCCAGCCTGTGAGGTCACCGAGCGTGTCCTTGTCGTTGATGACAAAGACGTAGTCCGCTTTCCAGGTCATGTTGCGGGTCAGATACGTCACCTCGACGCGCTGTTTGGGCCGCTTGTTCTCGAGCAGCCACACCAAGGTCGGCTTGCTCATCAGATTGTCCGGTACGCTCGGAAAGCTCACTCGACCCGGGAAGCCGTAGGTCACTTCTCCACCGATCTTGTAGACCGGCGTGCCCCCCGCCACGCTGAGTAGCTCCGCATTAAACGACTGCTCTTTGCCCAAGCGCTCGTTGTAGCGATGCAGCTTCACTTGGCGGCCGACGTGCTTTTCCAACAGCTTTTGGGGCGTCAGCAAGTCGAAGCGGTAGTTCTGCTCGAGCACACTCAATCCGCCGCCGGCGGCTTTGATGGAGACCGTCTCGGGTTGGATCTTCGATGCGACGTCTTTGAACGCGAGCGCCACTTGCCCGGTGCCCAAGCTGAGTTCGCGCACTTCCCGCACCAAACCGAAGTTCTGATTGTAGACAGTGATGCTAACTTCTTTGCGGTCTGCGGCGCTGGATGCCTTTTCCGCAGGAGCGGCGGTCGCGGAGCCGACGCCCAGCGCGGCAAATAGACACAAGAAGAGGGGCCCAATGGGACGGATGCGAAGGCTTCGTATACTCATGATCAGCACCAACGGACACGGACGCGATAGGTCACTGTGGTCTTCCCGCGAGCAGGCACGCTCACATCGAATCGGAACGTCTTCGAGTCCTCTTTCACGTGTCTGTGGCTCTCTTCGAGGATCTCCCAATCACCGGCGATGGGCTCGACCACGTCCACACGGATGCCCTCGTCTTTGTGGTTGCGCAGCTCGATCTCCCAACTGCTCTCGGACGCGCAGCCCCCCAGGGTGCGCCATTCCATTTGTTTGCGATCGCCCACAACGTCGAAGGCTTCCCCCATTTTGATTCGGAGTTCTTCGTCCCGGGGGGTGTGGTCGATGCGGTCTTCCCCGATGAACTGCTTGGCGCCAGACTTGTCCGCCTTGTAGACGCGCACGATGCCCGCGGGCAGCGGCATGCCCATTTGGTTCTTTTCGCTGTTCTCGATGTCCAGGTACACACCCACTTTTTGGTTTTGCATCACCTGGCCGTACTTGCCTCGGTAGAAATGCTGCGCGCCAAAGAACACCAGCTTCTTTTCAACGCCAATGCCGGCGGCTTCGAGCAGCGTGACTTGCTTTTTCTCTTTGTCGAGCAGATCCGTCGGACGACCCAAGGTGTAGAGGTGGTACTCGAAGAAACCTTCCTCTTGGAATTGCTGTCGCTCTCCGCGGCCGTCCTTCTCGGCCGACTTCAGTTGCATGACTGAGGAATCCATGGCGGCGCGCACGCGCTGCACGTCGCCGGCAACTAGCTTGAGCTCGGCCTGTTCGTAGCTGGTGCCGCTGTTGTTCGTGAGACTGACCCAGCCGGTGAGATCGCCTGCGGTGTCTTTGTCGTTTACTGTCAGTACGTAGTCGGCGACCCAGTTCAGATTTCCCGACAGGTAGCTGACCTCGACGCGCTGGCGCGGCAGTCCGCTCTTCAGCAGCCATACCAGCGTGGGTTTGGCCATCAGGTTCTTTGGTACTTCGGGAAACGCAAAGCGCCCGGGAAAGTTGTAGGTCACTTCGCCGTTGATCTTCAGAACCGTGCCTTGTTCGACGGAAAGCACTTCCGCGTTGAACGCTTCTTCGGTGCCCGTTTCCTCGTTGTAGCGATAGACCTTGATCGTCTTGCCGACGTATTTCTCCAGCAGCTTCTCCGGGCTCAGCAAGTCGTAGCGGTAGTTTTGCTCCAGCACGGAGAGCGCGTCCGCGCGATCTAGGCTGCGGATGTGCACGGTCTCGGGCTGGATGTGGGCCGACACATCCTGGTACTCCAGCGAAACGCGCCCCTTGCCCAATTGCACGCTGCGGATCTCTCGCACCAGACCGAAATTCTGATTGTAGACCGTGATGGCCACCTTCTCGCGCTGGGAAGCGCTGGAGCTCTGCTCTGTGGCGGGAAGCTCCCTTTGTGATTGAGCGGGTTTATTCCCCCCACATGCCGCTAGTGGGAAGGAAAACGCGGCAATGAAGGCCGCTTGGTGAAAGCGCTGGGAGACGGACATAACGGCACGAATACGCGCGGAGCGTATCAGACAACGCCAAGCATCCGAGGACCTTACACCCAATTCTCAGAGCCCTGCGCGATGCCCGCTGGCTTCGCTGCGGATCGCTGAAATGCGCCTCGACCGTGCCCATCGCGCCACACCACACTGGCATGAACGGCGGGTCACATTCGGGCCCACATGCGATGTTTCGTCCGAGGATTCAGGCGCATTTGAAGCGGAACGATCTTTGCGACGTCGGATTGACTATGAGGACCTCCCTACTCGCCGCCGCCACTCTGCTCACCGCCATTGCGACCTCGGGCTCCGCGTCCTCGCACTCCCCGACCGAGCGATCCCCCACCGTCCGCCACGCGCCCAAACCGAAGGCGAGCCGAACCGCGCCCAGGACGCCGGCCATCGCCAAAGCCGGCAAGGCAACACTGAGTCCGTGTGCCAGGCCACAGGGACTGCCCGCCGTGCGCCGCGCAGGAGTCTTCAAGGTCGAGTCCCCGCCACGCCACAAACCCGAACGCTGGTTGCGCTTGCGCACACACCAAGGCGGCAGCTGGCTTCCAAAGGACGGGCGGCACTGGGAAGGCCCCGAGGTGCCGCTCTTCGTGCCGCTGACCCAGGGCGGTATGGAGCTCAGTGTGCTCGACCCTATCGCTGGCGGATACCTTGCGTTCTACCGCTCCGCACCGAAAGATGGAGATGCCAACGCGGACTTCGAAGTGCGTCTCTTTGCCTGCAACGGCCGGCCGTTGGCCACCCTCCCGCTCAACCCGCTACTCTCACGCGCAAGCCATTTGGAAGTTCAGGACGTGCGCTACGCGGACGGCACCGTGTACTTCAACGAAGCCTGTCAGTCTTACTCCAGACAAGCCGGCGGCCTATGTTCACGGCTAGTTGCTGCGGACCCGTCATCCCGAAAAGTATTGTGGCGCACGCTTCCGCTAGTCTCCAACAACGTCTTTCGCGTTGTCGGCGGTCATCTGGTTGCGGGCTACGGCTTTACTGGCGAGCGTGCCTTCCTGCGCGTGATCCGTCGTTCGGACGGGCGCGTCGTGCAACAACTCCGCCTTCCCAAAAATCACTTCGCGCTCGAGCCCCAAGGCCAAAGCCTGAACGTTGAACTCGGAGGCTCGTGGCAACACTACAAGATGACAGGCTTCGACACGCCCAAGCCTCGCCTGGTGCCGATGCCATCGGGCCTTTCCCCGAACGCGGGCGCGGCGCGCAGTTCCGCGGGCGCGGCGCGCAGTTCCGCGTCAAATCCGGCGCGCCAGGGCGGCCGCAGCCTAGACCCTGGATTCTGAGCCGCTCAGGGTTTCGGCGGCTCCTCACATCGAAAGACGCCGGATGTTTCGGAACCGACAGGCGTGCACATCTTGCTATCCGGACAGGTGATGCATTGGCAGGTCACCGCCCCCACGCAGCCGCTGCCGGGGTTGCAGCTGTAGGTGTTGGGGGGCGGCGGATCACAGCAGCAAACTCCGCCAGCGCCACCGCAGAACGTTTGAAACTTATCAGTGGGGCACTTGCCGTTGGGATCCCCGAGCGGGGTGCAGTTCCCGGGCTCGTAGGTCACCTCGACGCACACCTCCGCGCCACTGCACGTCAGCGCCTTGCCGCAGGCGATACCGCCACCGGAGCCGCCCTGGCCCGCACCACCGCCGCTGCCGCTTGCGCCGGAACTACCCGCGCTACCGCCGCTGCCGGCGCTGCCACCGCCACCCGCTTGGCCACCGCTGCCCGAGCCGCCCCCGGTGGCGCCGCTGCCGGCGATGCCGCCGGAGCCACCCGGATCCGAAGTGTCATTGCCGCCGCAGGCGGCGACGAAGAAACCTAGACACACGAGACAAAACGAGTGAGCGCGCAACATGCGCGGGAGCCTACCGCGAAGGCAGCTCGCGCGCCAAAGCCGCGTGCCTGACGCGCCTGCGGCGCTAGTCCTGGCGGCCGGGCGTAGTCGCCGCACCCGGGGACCAGCCCGGTGCAAGCACGTTACATGGCGACCGCGACCCGCCGGCGGAGGATTGGGTGCGGGTCGCAGCGCCTTCGCGGCGTGGCAGTACTAGTCCCCCCTTCTTGCAGCCGTCGCACCCGGAGGCCTTGCTCGAGATGAGCGGCCCAGCGCTGCCACACGCCACGACTCCAAACAAGCTCTTCGAACCAAGGCCCACGGCCAACAGCCTACTGCCAAAACACCATGGGTCGCCAGGGCCGCAACAAACGCCGATCCTTCAAGGGCCCGGAGCACGCTCGATCCCGCGCGCACCCTCAAGTATTATGACGGAGCGCAGCCCAGGGTAGGATCGCTTCGGGTACGCTCGCTGGGGGCGAAGCAGAGACCATGGAGTTCTTGCCGTATCTGGTGGCCACACCCGCGCTGCAGCAGCGCTTGTGCCTTGCGCCTTTGGGCCACAGCTTCGCGGCTCAACGCATTTTCGATCCTATGCGCCGCGCCAGTGCTCCCTTCCTGGATCGTTTGGAGCAACTCGACGCCGCCACCTTCGGGCGTGAAGGCATGGCGATGCCGCGTTGGGCATTCTACGACTGCGCCGAGCTACCGGGTGCCGTGCTGGGGCTTGCAGCCCGGGCCGCTGAGGTGCCCGAGGAGCTGCGAAGCAATTTCGGGAAGGTCAGCGACGCAGAGCTAGTCCCGCTTTCCATGTACATGGCCATTCCCACACTCACCGAGCACGAGTGGCTTGGGTTTTCCCTATGCGCCTTCGACGTGGCGGCAGCCTTCTTGGGCGCCGCCATTGACGTGGCCACTCTGGCGCTTTCCGTCGCCACGCTGCGTGCACGTCAGGTGACCGGTACCGTGCAATGGGGCTCGCGCCATCTCAGCGCGACCGCTCGGTTTGCACCGCTGTCCGTTCTGGCCGCCCACTTGCCTGCGCACACCCGTGCCGCGACCTGCGTGTTTCGCTTCGAAGCCAATGCGGCTTGCATCGAGCGTGCGCTTGCCGACACGCCGCCGATCCTTGGCGACATCCAATGGCTGGCGGCCGGAGACACGCAGATGCACCAAGCGGCACAAATGCGCATTGAGGCGGGACAACGCGCCAGCATCGTGGGGCAGCCTGAGACCCGCGACGGTAGTCAGCACATTCCCCTGCATTGGGAGGCGGCGCCGTGAGTCTCGCGCCACGGAACCCACGCTTGCTTGCGGAGCTGGTGCCCTTCGTCGTCGCGACGCCGGAAAACCGAAAACACCTCGACCTGTCACCCTTTGGTTTGTCCGTCACTCCGGAGCACGTCTTCGATCCGCTCAAGACGCGTGCCGCGCCGTTCCTGGAACTCTTGCGGCGCCTCGACACGCTCACCTTCGGACCCGAGGGCATGCCGATGCCCCGCTGGGTATTCGTAGACGGCGCGGAACTGCCAGGTGGGATCGCCGGGTTCGGCTGCTTGACGAAGCGCTTGAGTGCAGAGGCGCGCGCTTTGATCGCGCCGCCCGACGACTACGCCGGGCTGGTGCCACTGTCGATGTTCATCGCCATTCCCACCCACCAGCGCGGCACCTGGCTCGGCCACAATTTGGCTAGTCTGGCGCCGCAGATCCCCGGAGACAAACTGTCCGGGCTGGGCGGACTCACCAAAGCCACGGGGCTTTCCGTGTATCGAGCAGCGCGACAGATCGGCGTCACGCAGTGGGCCAGCCGCGCTCTGCACATCCATACGCGCATGGGGCCCCTTGAACTGTTGACGGCATGGACGCCCGCGCACAGCGAAGCATGGTCCCTCACCTATCGCGTAGAACTCGAAACCGAAACGCTCTATCACTTGGCCCGGGATCCCCGGGGAAAGGTTGCGCGCCCCAAGCCCGAAAGCCACTTGGACAGCGCAGACCACGAAGCCATGCAAGCGTTGCAAGATCGTATCGAAGCCGGGGAACACTGGTGCATCGTTGGCGCGCCCGAAGTACTAGAGCCCGGTCGACAGCGTGTTCCGATTTCGCGCATTGCCGGCCGCGCGTGAATCCTTAGACAGACCTCCGCTACCGGCTACAGCGGGTTCTCAAAGGTGTCCCGCTCGACGCCGTTGACGTCGAACATGCGGCCCTTGAGCGACGTGGGGCCGAATTCGAGGATGGTGAAGTTGTAGAATCTGCCCTTCGCGGCGCGCATGGCGCAGGTCGGCCGGTCAATATTCTCGTCGAGGTCGTGTAGCGCGGCGCCGCCACCACCAACGGTGATGTAGGTCACAGACTTCGTGGCGTCCGCCGAATGAGGAAGCTCGAAGCGTTCATAGCCGTGCACATGCGCCTGGGCGACAAGAGTGACGCCATGCTTTTCGAACAATGGCTGATACGCAGCGCGCCGAGTGTCTGGCTGACTCACGGGACCGCAGGAAACCAGCGGTCTGTGGAAATACACGACCGAGCCGCGGTAGCCGGGTTTGGCAGCAGCGTCTGCCAGCTGCTTTTCGAACCAGACGAACTGTTCCGTGCCTGGGTCCATGTCGCCTTCGCTATTGAGAGCAAAGAACCAAACGCCTCCGCTCTGCACGCGGTAGTAGTCGTCGGTACCGTCAAAGCCTGCCTTGCCGAAGAAGCGCAGGAAATACTGCTCGTACTCGTCGGGCTTCTCGAATTCGTGGTTGCCCAGGGCTGGGAAAATCGCGCCTTGGGCAAACATTGGCATCATGATGGGGAACCAAGACGCCCAGGTTTCCAGAATCGACAAGTAATACTGGATGTCGCCACCGTGGATGGTGAAGTCATAGTTGTGTTTGGCTGCTTCTGCGAGCAAGCCAGCGGTGCCTCCGAGCGCGGGATTGGTGTCGCCGATCGCCAGCACTTTGAAGCTATCTCCTGGCGCACGGGCAGTGCAGAAGCGACCGCTGTTCGCTGCACCTTCGGCGAGCTGGTAGCGGTAGCAGGTCGCGGGCGCGAGAGAGTCCAGCGCGAGCTCGTGCATGTAGTACGTGCCCGCCAAATCCGGCGGTGCGTTCACGTTGAGGCTGCTATACGTGTTGTTCACGACGAAGGGCCGCACACTTGCGGCGTACTCCTTCGGCGTGCCCCCTCCTTCCGTCGTGAGGGTAACGCCAGGCGCACTGCCCTCTCTACACGCTTCCCAGCGCAAGATGGCGCTGGTTTCCGTCACGCCCACCACCCAGGGGCCCTTGCTGACACTTCCGGGCGCGCTGCAGAGGCCGCCGTCCGCGTCCGCGTCAACGCCCGCGTCGCTCGGCGTATTGGGTTTCGCGCCCTCGTCGGATCCTGAGCACGTAGCAAGCGCCACGCAAGCAACCGCGGTGGTCCATCGCAGGAGGCGCATGCCGCCTAGACTAGCACGACAGGAGTTGGACCTTGGGCGCGACGACAAAGCGCAAGGTGCACGGCCCACAAATGCGTGCCGCCAGGCGCTGACCTCAGTGCAGCGTTGCGATGAAGATCAGAGATGGCGACGTGACGGTCCAGTCTTCCTCGACGCCGTTGTTGTCGTAGTTGAGCTTGGCGTAGGTGAAGCGCGCCATGCCACCCAGACTCCACTGTTCCGCGACCCAGAAATCGTAGCCCAGGCCGACGGCGAAGCCGGGTCCTGTGCCTGAGTCGTCCCCACCAACAGTGACGCTTCCCACAGTGACTTCGTAGTTGCCTTGGGCGAACCCCAGGAAGGCTTGGAGATGGAAGCCACTCGTCGGATCGATATAGTAGTTCAAGAATGGACCGATGAGTGCCACCGAAGCCGTCGCCTCGTCATAGTCGATACTCTGACCGTTGACTTCCACGTCCGGGTCGGAAAGCCCAATCGCGAACAAGCCGCCGCCGATCACCAAGCCCGGTGCGGGGGTTCCGCCGAGCAGGAACTCAAACAGAACCCCTCCTCCGGAGATCTTCGCGTCATCCGAGGCGCTACTGCCTTGGACGGTTTGTTCACCCTCGGCGTTGGCATAGGCGAAGCCCAGGCCGAAGCGGAGGAAGAATCCGTCGTGCTCGTGCACGCCGACGGGGGTTTCGTAGCTGGGCGGCGGGCCGTAGCCCGGTTGCTGGCCGTAGCCGGGTTGCTGGCCGTAGCCGGGTTGCTGGCCGTAGCCGGGTTGCTGGCCGTAGCCGGGTTGCTGGCCGTAGCCCGGTTGCGGCTGGCCGTAGCCCGGTTGCGGCTGACCGTAGCCGGGGGGCGGTTGATTCGGTGGTTGCGCGGGCGGCTGGCTTGGCGGCGGCGGCGGGGGCTGGCCGGGAGGGGGAGCGGGTGGCGCGGAATCAACGGGAGGCGGCGGCGGCGGCGCCCCTTGAGCCGACGCGGCGCTCCCCCACGCGCTCGCGATCAGCACGGCGGCCCAGTTCAGTGTCTGTTTCTGCATCATCAGTCACCTCGTCGTATTCGTAGCAGATCCCCAGCAAGTCATGAGCGTTGTCACGAAGTCGTGACGGCATCCGGCAACTCGTTGCCGGCGATGTCCTCGCCCGGCGCATGCTCGCGCAGTACTTCGCCGATCTGTTCCAGCGCGGCGCAGATGCCTGCGAGGGGCTCGCCGATGGAAAAGCCACGCTCGATCTCAGTAGCGACGGACCGCCAGAACCCGGCCTTCCCCGCGTCGCGGACTCCGGAACCAGCGTGGACCGAGCACTGGCCATCGTCGAACGCCACGTAAAGCAGGACGGCAGTGTCTTCCTGGGTGCGATCCATACCGAACGAAGCAAACAGCTCTTCGGCACGTTCGGCCGGTGTTCTCTTTTTCGGGCAACGTCGCTCCAAGTGCACCCGCACTTCTCCACGATGGCCTTTTTCGGCCTCGGCGATGGCGGCGGTGAGTTCCTGTCGATCCACTTGGTCGAACATGGTTGCTCCTTCGTCGGGGCTCGGCCCCCCTTGCGCACGATACACCTTTTGCTCGACTTTGTGGTCAAGGCGCCCAGCATTTGCCTCAGCCAGCGGCGGCCCTCTGGCGGTTCGCCATGGAAAAAACTGTCGCTGGAACGAATGCAACGCTGGAGGCGATTCAGCGTCGCTTCCTGGAGCAGCACTTGAGCGCGGCGTGGCTGACTCGGGCGTGCGCCATTTGCAGCCAACCCGCACGTCGCTATTGTGTCGAGAGAATGATGGCACCGAAGAAGGCTATCCGGCTTCGCCCTGAAGACATTAAACCACTGGTCAAGAGCGTGGGCGGGTGCTTGGCCACGGACCGGATCACCGTTGAGGGCCGCCCGGTGGGCTACATGTATCGTGAGTCCCCGCAGGACGAGCTCGACTCCGGCTGGCGATTCATGGCCGGAGACGAGTCCGACGCCTACATGGACGATGCGAACAATCATGGCGTGTACCCCGTCAACACGATTGCGAACTACGATCCCGATATCATCGCGCATCTGAACGAAGCCGTGGGCGCAGCCTTCCTGCGGGATCCCAAGACGGGTGAGTTCATGTCCGCGGAAGACTCCGCTGGCGACGACGATCAGGGGCACGACGTAGACGGGCCAGTCGCGGTCGGGGACTTCGCGCTCAGTCCAAGCTGGGCCCTATCGCTCCCCCGAGAGTTCCATCGGCGTGTGGAAAACGGGGATTTGGTGCTTTCGAGTCCAGGCCTCACGCTTTACATCGTCGCCTGGAATAACGACAAAAACGACCGCATTGCCTCTCGCTTGGGCCAGCTCAAAAAGAGCGTGCCCGCGGAGGCGTTTGAGCCAATCGACACTCGCCGACGGGACCTTGCGCAGTTCTCCTACCGCCTGGTGGAAGATGGAGTGCAAGCGGTTCAGGGCTTTGTGGTGGCCCCCACGGGGCACCTGCAAGTATCCATCTACTTCGACGACGCTGCCGATCTAGAGACAGCGCGAGCGATCTTCTTGAGCATGCGTGGGGTGGACGCCGACGCGGCGCGCCCGACCTGAGCGGGGCGCGCCTGCGCAGCCATTGCCGCACTTCCGCGACTCAAACGAGCGTGGCGCTGGGTGCTACTTCTTGAAGCCGCGAATGACTTTGACGAGTTCGTCTTGCATCGCGTCCTTGCCCTTAAGGTCGGGATTGCCCGGCATGATCATGCTCTTGCCCACAGCAGCCCCGCCGCCGAGCAGCACCTTCTTGAGGTGTGCGTCGTCAACGGATCCCTGCCACGCCGCGTCCGTAAGGTCCCGGGGCTTCGGGTTCAACGCGGCGGCACCGGGGCCATCGCCTTTTCCGCTCTCGCCGTGGCAGACGACACACTTCGTCTCGAAATACTTTTTGGCCGCAGCGGGCGAGGCTTCTCCGCCTCCAGCTGCCGCAGCGGTCGCCGCCGGGGCCGCACTGCCACCTGCCGCTGCGCCTCCGTCCGACTTCTTGTCACAGGCAACCGCCGTCAACACGCAGGCGGCGCCAAGTACGAGCATCCACTTCGTTTGCATTCTGCTTCTCCTATCCCCCCGGCACTCAATCGGCCGCTCCGTAACACAGGCCGCGGCCCCGGCGCTACCGGGCTTATGGGTCCAAGCCGGCGGGATCGGCCCTAGTTGCGCGAAATTTGCGCGCTCCGGCTGCGACAAAACGCCACAGGTGCAGGACTTTCACACCAGCTGAACGAGCGTTTTGCGTATGGTCTCCGGGAGTTTTCGGCCTCCTCGGGCGCTTCGCCTCCGAGAGGGTTTCGGTACTCCAGCGTTCCATCCACCGAGGTGAGTCATGTCCAAGAAAGAATCCAAACCCGATAACCGCCGCGAGTTCCTTGTTGGCTCGCTAGCCGTGGGAGCGTCCGCCGTACTCGCTGGTTGCGAGAACAAGACGCAGGCCCCTCCCCCCGGAGGCAGCGGCACGGCCGCCGGCAGCGCTGGAGCAGCGACAGCACCCGGCGCAGCAAAGGTGCCGCACATCGGGCCCGGCCAACTCGACGACTACTACGGCTTCTGGAGCGGCGGACAGTCCGGCGAGATCCGCATTCTGGGTATCCCCTCCATGCGCGAACTCAAGCGCATCGCAGTATTCAACCGCGATGCAGCCACCGGCTGGGGCGGCACGGACTACTCGAAGGAGATCCTGGGCGGCACGCTCTCGGGCGACACGCACCACGTGCATCCCTCCTATAACGAGGGCACCTACGACGGCCGCTACATCTACGTGAACGACAAAGCCCATGCCCGTCTCGCACGCGTCGACTGCGAAGCCATGGAAGTCGACAAGATCACCGCCATCCCGAACTCCCAAGGCACCCACGGCATCTTCCCGCAGCGCCACAAGACCGGGCTGGTCCTGTGCAACGGTGAGTTCCGTACGCCCCAGGCCAATGACGGTCGCGACCTGGAAGACGCCACGAAGTGGGGCTCCATGCACACCGCCATCGACGGCGAGTCCATGGAGGTCAAATGGCAGGTCATGGTCGAAGGCAACATGGATTTGTGCGCCACCGACTACAAAGGCACCTATTCCTTCGCCACTTCTTACAACCTGGAGGGCGCCCTCGATTCAGAAGGCATGATGGCCAATGAGCGTGACTGCCTCTATGTCTTCAATATCCCCGAGATCGAGAAGGCCGTTGCCGAAGGCAAAGGCATCAAGGTCGGCGATTCCGAAGTCCCCGTGATCGACGCGCGCGGCGACAACGGTCCCTATGTGCAGCGCATCCCAGTTCCGAAGAGCCCCCACGGCGTGAACATCGACCCCACGGGCAAATACGCCGTGGTCTCCGGTAAGCTATCGCCGACGGTCAGCGTGGTGGCCATCGACAAGTTGGCGGACGTCTTCGGCGGTAAGGTGAAGCCCCGCGACGCCGTGATCGCCGAGCCGGAAGTCGGTCTCGGGCCGCTGCACACTGCCTTCGACAACAAGGGCAACGCTTACACGTCGATCTTCTTGGACTCCGTCGTGACCAAGTGGAACATCGACAAGGCGATCCAAGCGTACACGGCCAAGGGCGAGAAGCCCGACCCCATCATCCAGAAGCTGGATGTGCACTATCAGATTGGTCACATCAACGCGAGCATGAGTGAGACCAAAGAAGCGGACGGCAAGTGGCTGATCGCTCTGTGCAAGTTCTCCAAGGACCGCTTCCTGAACGTCGGTCCGCTGCACAGCGAAAACGACCAGCTGATCGACATCTCCGGCGACAAGATGGTGCTGGTCCATGACGGCCCGACGTACCCCGAGCCCCATGACGCGGTCATCGCCAAGAAGGAGCTCTTCCACCCGAAGAAGATGCAGAAGCGCACCATGCCGCGCTTCGAGCTCTACAAGAAGTGGGCCGAAGAAGACGGAGTGGACCTGTTCAAGGACAACAAGGTTGTACGCAAGGGCAAGAACGTCCGCGTGTACATGACCAGCCTGGCGCCAAACTTCGGAATGAAGGAGTTCAAGGTCAAGAAAGGCGACACGGTCCAGCTCATCGTCACCAACCAAGACAAGGTCGAAGACCTGTGCCACGGCGTCTGCGTCAGCAAGCACGACGTGAACTACTTGGTGAACCCCCAGGACACGCAGAGCCACACCTTCGTTGCCGACAAGGCCGGCGTCTATTGGTACTACTGCCCCTGGTTCTGCCATGCGCTCCACCTTGAGATGCGCGGGCGCATGACCGTCGAAGCGTGACCTTCCGACAGTGCCGTGGCTCGTCCGCAACCCGGGGCGGGCCACGCGCTTCAAGAGCGAGGGGGCCACTCCCAAGGAGTGCCACCAAGTGATTCGTTTCTTATTGTTCCGCGCGCTACTAGCGCTGTTGACATTCGTCGCGCTCAGCGTGGCATCTCCGTCGGCTTTCGGGGCCACGGACCCACCGAAAACGCTGGACTGCGCCAAGTTGCCCTGTGCCACGGCGCTTCCCGGCGCTGCCACCTTCGAAGACGCACCTGCCGGCGCGCCCTACAAGATCGGTAAAGACACGGGCGGCGAAGTCGTGGGCTGGGTCGTGATGTCCACGGACGTGGTGGACATCAAGGCCTACTCCGGCAAGCCCATGGTCACGTTGGTCGGTCTGAAGCCCGATGGCGTGATCGCCGGTGCACGCGTCGTGCATCACAGCGAGCCCATCATCTTGGTCGGCATTCCCGAGCAGAAGCTGCACGACTTCGTGGCGAACTACGTGAACATGAAGGCCACGCAGCGAGTCACCGTCGGCGCGACGAACGAAAAGGACGCCATCAGCGTCGACATCGTATCGGGCGCGACGGTCACCGTGCTGGCGCAAAACCAAACCATCATGGACACGGCCCGAGCGCTCGGCGAAGCCGTAGGCGTGGTGGTGCCACAGCCTGCGGTGCCTGGACACTTCGTGCCAGTAGAGGGCACCTGGACCTGGCAGCAAATGGTCGACAAGAAGGTCTTTGGTCGGCTGCATCTGAGCGACCACGACATGGGCCTCGCCGGCAGCTCTGAAACCTTCATTGACCTCTATTTCACCATCGCGGACGCGCCACAGATCGGCAAGGCGCTGCTCGGGGAGCGCGAATACGAGTATCAGATGAAGCAGCTGAAGCCCGGCGAGCACATCCTGCTCATCTTCGGCAACGGCAGTAACTCCTTCAAGGGTTCGGGCTTCGTGCGCGGCGGTATTTTCGATCGCGTTCGGTTGGAACAGGGACTGCGGTCCGTCATCTTCCACGACTACGTGTACACGAACCTCTCCGGCGCGAAGGTGGCAGACGCCCCCAGCTTCAAGGAAGCTGCCGCGTTCCGGGTGCAAAGCGGCAAACTCGATCCGGGCGCCGAATACTCACTGATCTTCTTGGGCAGCCGCTACAACCAGCGCGGCGGGTTCTCGCGAGACTTCCAGGAAATCAAAGCGAACCACCGGCTGCCGAAGAGCGTGTACGTGCTCGACGGTCCAGATCCGGAATCGTTGATTTGGCGGAGCGCGTGGAAACGCTCGAAGGTACAGGCGGCCATCCTGGGCGGCGGCCTCTTCCTGATCGTGCTGGCGTTCGCCGGTCGACGCTGGAGCACCGCACGCATGCATCGCTTGGAGAGGCTGCATCTCATTTCGATGGTGGTTGCGTTGTTTGGCTTCGGACTTTGGCTGCGTGTGCAACCGTCCATCACCCAAGTTCTGACATTCGTCGAATCCGTCGTGGGTGAGTGGCGCATGGGCCTGTTCCTTTCAGAGCCCCTGCTGTTTGTGTTTTGGATCTTCATCGCACTCGTGACCATCGTGTGGGGCCGGGGTGTGTTTTGCGGCTGGGCTTGCCCCTACGGCGCCCTCAGCGAGCTCTTCTTCAAGATCGGCCGCAAGCTGAAGCTGCCGGCCTTCGAGCTACCAGACCGCATCCACAAGCCCGCCCGCTGGGTGCGGTACGTGATCTTGGTCGTACTGGTTGGGGCGTTCTTGAAGTCGCCACAACTGGGAGAGCAGCTGGCCGAGGTCGAGCCTTTCAAGTCGACCTTCTACGTGAAGCCCTGGGCGCGCCCCATCGGCTTTTTCCTGTATTGGCTGGCCTTGTTGGGTGTTGCCCTGGTGGTGTATCGGCCGTTCTGTCGCTACATCTGTCCCCTAGGCGCAGCCTTGGCACTGCCAGGCAGCTTCCGACTGTCGGGCCCCTACCGGCGCGCCTTCTGTTCGAAGTGCACCATCTGCACACGAGGCTGCGAGCCGCGTGCCATTCGCGACAACGGCACCATCGATCCACGAGAGTGCCTCTCCTGCATGGAGTGCGAAGCGAACTATCGCGACAAAGAAGTCTGCCCGCCGCTGATAGCAATCGAACGCCTGACAAAGCGCGGAGGCACAGGAACATCCTCTTCCAAGCAGGAAGAGAAACTCAAGACCCTGGTGCAAGACTCAAGGAAGGTCTGACCGAGAAGCCATGCGTGGAGCTCTGGGAACAATCCTCCTGATCGCGTCCGCGCTGCTTTCGGCCAACACCCAAGCTGCCACGCTCCGCGTGGAACCTGGGCAAAGCGTGCAGGCCGCCCTCGACCGAGCCCGGGACGGTGACGTCGTGTTGCTTGCTCCGGGCAAGCACCGCGCAAACGCAATCCTGCGTCGCCGGGTAAAACTACGTGGGCCCGGCGCCACCCTGAGCGCCGGCGGCAAAGGGACCGTGGTGCGTGTCGAAGGCGCGTTTGCAACCGTGGAAGATCTGGCGCTGCGGGACGGCGGCAAGGACTTGGGAGCGCCGGACGCCTGCGCCTACGTCGCGAAGAGCGCAACCGGAGCCGTCTTGCGACGGCTCGACATCCGTTGCCCAGGTTTCGGCGTGTGGGTGCACGCAACCCTCGGCGCACAAGTGCTGGACAGCAAGATCACGGGATCGATGGAGGGCAATCGCCCCGAACGTGGCAATGCCATCCAGCTCTTTGATGGTTCCAAACTGATGGTCCGCGGCAACCAAGTATGGGGTGGCCGGGACGGCATCTATCTCTCCGCGACTGACGACAGCAGCATCATCGACAACCGCGTGGAGCAGACCCGCTATGGCGTGCACTATATGTACTCTCATCGCAATACGGTGCGCGGGAACCACGTTCTAAAGAGCCAGGCCGGCTTCGCCCTGATGCAAAGCCGCGACATCATCGCGGAGTACAACGTCGCGACGGGGAACATCGAAGGCGGGTTCTTCCTTCGAGACGTGGAGGACTGCCAGGTGAACAACAATCGTTCCGAAAACAACGGAATGGGGTTGTTCTTCTACGGCAGTACCACCAACCACCTCGAACACAATCTGATCCGCCACAACGAGGTCGGGGTGAAGATCTGGGGTGGCAGCATCGACAATGAGGTGACCAAAAACGCCTTCATCGGCAATCGCAACCAGGTCTTCTATGTCGCCGCCGAAGACCTGGTGTTCGGGGAATCCGGCGCCGGGAATTTCTGGGGCGACTACATGGGCTGGGACCAGAACGGCGACGGCTTCGGCGACCGGCCCTATCGCGTCGACAGCTTCACAACCAACCTGGTGCACCGATTTCCGAGCGCGGTGCTCCTGATGCGCAGTCCGGCCCTGGAACTGCTCTCGCACCTCGAACAACGGCTCCCCTTGCTGCGAGTGCCCACGGTGGTGGATAAACGTCCGCTCGTCTCCACGGACCTCTGACATGCAGTCCCTCGGCCTCGAAAAAGTCTCGGTACGCTTCGGCGCCGTGCACGCGCTGTCGAACGTGAGCCTTGGGCTACGCGCGGGCGAGACCGTCATGCTCGTAGGCCCGAACGGCGCCGGCAAGTCCACGTTGATCCGAGTGTTGCTTGGCCTGGTGCGACCAGACGCCGGCAAACTGACTATCGATGGCAGAGACCGCGTCGTCGACAACGCTTTCAAGACTGACTTGGGCTACCTGCCGGAAGCGGTGGCCTTCGCCGAAAACCTGAGCGGGCGACAAGTGCTCTCCTTCTTCGCGTCTGCGCGCGGCGTTTCCAGAAAGCGCGTCGACGAAGTGCTCGAGCGGGTAGGGCTCACGCACGCGAAAAAACGCGCTGTACGCGGCTACTCCCGCGGCATGCGCCAGCGTCTGGGATTGGGTCTGAGCATCCTGTCCACCCCGCAGCTACTGATCCTGGATGAGCCCACGGGAGGTCTGGACCAAGAGGGCCTCGCGGTGCTGTGGTCGATCCTGCACGACTGGCGCGAGGCAGGGAGGCTCGTACTCTTGGCGAGTCATGAACTCACTCTGATGGAGCGTCGCATTGACCGCATGTGCGTCCTCCAGAACGGAAAGGCCATTGCCGATGACTCGCCAGCGAAGATCCGCGAGGCGGCGTCTTTGGCGGTGAGTATCCATCTTTCCGTCGGCAACGGCGCGTACGACCGCGTCCGACAGTCCCTCGAAGGCGCGAGCCCAAGCGCCTCGGTCCAGGCGGAACCCGGTGAGTTGATCGTGTCCGTGCCACCCCTGGAGCTCAAGACTGTGCTTGCGGTGGCAAGTGCGGCCCAGGGCATTGAAGCAATGCGGGTCGTAGAACCGGGCCTCGACGACGTCTACGAGCATCTACTTTCGGGGGGCGACTGACATGCTTCGTGTGGCGCGTGCGCTAGTCGTTCATGAGCTACTGGAGCGCACCCGGGACCGTTGGGTCTTGGTCATCAGTTTGGTGTTTGCCTCTCTGGCGTCCGCGGTCAGCCTGTACGCGCGCAGTGCCGACGCCGCTGCCGCTCACTTGGCGGGTCCGAGCCTGGTCACGCTGATCAGCCTGGTAGTGCCCCTGGTGGCGCTCGTGCTGGGGCACGACGCTGTGGTTGGCGAGCGCGAGCGCAATACCTTGGGGCTACTGCTCTCACTACCCGTGGGTAAGCTGGAAGTGGTGCTGGCGAAGTTCCTGGGGCGCGCGTTGGCTCTCAGCGTCGCTGTCGGACTCGGACTGGGCGCCGCGCTGGCCATCGCGCCGGCAGCGGAACGTGCGGTCATGATGGCGTTGGTATTTCCCACGCTGAAGCTTGGCGTCGCGTTCTTGTCCATCGGCGTTCTGGTATCCGCAGTCGCCCGCCGACAAATTACCGCTGCAAGCATGGCAGTAACCCTGTGGTTCTTATTCGTCTTCTTCTACGATTTGGGGCTCCTCGGGCTGCTCGTGGTGACCGACGGCGGCGTCTCTCAGCAGACCATCGCTGGACTCGTCTGCGCTAATCCGGCGGGCTTGTATCGGGTCGAAATGATGACGCTCTTTGCTGGTCCCGACGGCCTGAAGAACCTCGGCCTTGCGGTGCCACTGCCCTCAGCGGCCCTGAGCGCGGGCATCTGGGCTGCCTGGATCGCCCTGCCACCGGTGATCAGCGGGCTACTGCTGCGTTTCGAGAAAGCAAAACGATGACGAGTGTTGCCAAATCCGTACTCCTGGTCCTGCTCATGACCGCAATGGCCCCGCTGCCAGCGTGCCAGAGCAAATCGAGCACGGACACCACGGCCGCTTCCGCATCCGCTGCCCCCATCGGCATCGCCGAATGTGCCGCCTGCAAGATGGTCGTGCGCGAGCAACCCGCGCCACGTGGCCAAGCCGTGCATCGCGATGGCACGCGGGTGCATCTGTGCTCGATCGGCGATCTCGTGCAGTATCTCGCTTCCCCGTCGCCCCACGGCAATGCCACTGCAGTGTTCGTCGAGGCCCTTGAAGTCAACTTCGATCCGAAAGGCTCGGACACGAAGGAACGCCCATGGGTAGCGGCAGAAAGCGCAAGCTACGTGGTGGGTGTGGACCGCGAACGCATCATGGGGCCAGCGGTACTGTCCTATCGGGAACGCGGAGAGGCGGAGGCCGCGGCGAAAGCACACGGCGGGAAGCTCAGGACCTGGGCCGAGTTGCGTCAGTTCGTACTTGAAAAGAAGTGAAGTCCTGCGACCATTGCGTGAAGGGGAGAGAGCCATGGCAACCATCCGATCGATCATGACCAAGGACCTCATTACCGTGCAGCCCACGACGGCGCTCGGCGATGCGGTAAAGCTTCTCATAGAGCACGGGATCACCGGCCTCCCCGTAGTTGATGGCGCGGGCCACATCGCGGGGGTGCTTTCCGAAAAGGACCTGCTCAAAGCGTTCTACGAAGATGCCAAAACCGTCGACGCCCTCATGACCAAGGATCCGGAGACCGTCGGGGTGGATTCAGAGCTGGTGGAAGTCTTCGATATTCTGATGACCAACAGCTTCCGCCGCATTCTGGTGCACGAGAACGGCAAGCTGGTGGGGCTAGTCAGTCGCTCGGATCTAATGCCGGTGGTGCTCGAGGCCCTGCTTGAGCGGGTGCGCTAGATTTTCACGGCATGCCCCTTGCGCGATTCGGTTTTCGGTCGCACAAGAGGCCCATGCGCAACGTCCTCCCCGAAGCCAAGATCCACCCGGCCATTGCCGACAAGGTCGCCAATTATCACCGCGACATCGTCGACGAGGTGCAGAGCGCCGCAGCTACAAGCGACGTCCTCGTGGTGGGCATGAAGCAAAACCCGTTTCCCCGCAAGGCGTGTGCGGCGCTCAAAGCCGCAGGTGTCGACTTCAAGTACCTGGAGTACGGGAGCTACCTGGGCGAATGGCGGCGGCGCAGCGCCCTGAAAATGTGGACAGGGTGGCCGACTTTTCCCATGGTTTTCGTGAAAGGCCAGTTTGTCGGTGGTTGCGAAGAAATCAAGCAGCTCATCGATAAGGGTGAACTGAAGCAGCTGCTCTCCTGAGCTAGGCCCAAGCACGGGGCACGGGGCACGGGGCACAGGGACAGACGCCGCAGAGTCATTCGCGGACGCGAGGCGTCGCGCCTGGTGCCACAAGCTGGTATCGTGACGAGTAGATGGTGAGGGTGCCCCAGATCGCAGCAGCGTGCGCGTCGGAGCGTGGGGGCGGCTGCGCATGCGAGGGCCTCGCATGAGCACCGGGCCGAGCGCCCTGGTCGTGGTCTTTGCCTACAGCTCGCTGCTTCGGGGCGAGCGCGATCACGAGCTGATGCATCGGGCCACACTGCTCCGCAAGACGACCACGGCGCCCGGGTTTCGCCTGGTAGACCTCGGGCCCTACGGCGCAATGATCGCCGGGGGCGATCAGGTCGTGGTGGGGGAGCTGTGGGAGCTGGATCGGGAAACGCTGCGCGCCATTGACGTGCGAAAAGAGGTTCCGGTGCTGTTCGAGCGCACCCAAATCACCACCCACGACGGCACCCTCGCGGAAACCTACGTCATGCCCTGGGACCGCGTCGTGGGGCGCAAGCGCCTGGCAATGGGCGACTGGAAGCAACGATTCGCTCCGAAACCGCTGCGGCGACCGCGACCCAAGTGGCGCTGAGGGCCGTGTCATTCCAACCATGTGAATGATTTGTTCAGATCATTCTTATGGAAGCAATGAGCCCAGAGACCCAGACTGTCTCCTGGAGGCACGAAAAAGATGACACGCACTTCTTGCTTGATTGGACTTTGTTTGGCGGTGACAGCCTGCGGGGGGCAGTCCCTGTCTGACGGAGGCGAAGCTGGCGCGGCGGGTTCGGGCAACTCGGGGGCGGGCGCCACCGCCCGCAGCACAGGCATCGGCGGGAAAAACGCTGGAACTCGCGGCAAGGGCGCTGGGACTGGTGGGGGCGGAATTGCGGGCGCCGGCAGCGCGGGAGGCACGGGGGGCGTTCCGTCTAGCTGCGTGAAACAGGACGACTGGACGTTTCAAGAACCCGTCTGCGCAGATCTGGCACCGCTGACCCTGACCGACATGAGCGCCACGGACTCGAACGACAACATCTTCAAGCCTGGCGAACCGATCCAGGTCAGCGTGAACCTCAACGAAACCAGCGGAAAGGGCTTCTCCTACTATCCGGGCGTCACATTCACCGCGAACCACCCCAGCGTGTTCTTCGGCAAGCAAAGCGAAGGGAAAGACTGGCTGTACGCAATCGAGGGCTGTGGCACGACGCCGCTCTCGACCACTATTCACGTCTTCGGCGACATCTCGCCCGGCACAGAGGTCGAGGTCACAGCGCAGGTCGGCATGATCAACCAGGAGTGCCCCGGCGCCAACGTCGCCAAACTGAAGTTCGTGGTGCAGTAGCCGGCGTCGAGCTCTTGCGACGGGGAGTTATCCCGGCCAGGCGCTTTCGGGGGGCGCGCTCCCTCGGAACGCCTTGCAAACCTTGGCTGCGCGGGGCAAGAAACCTCTAGGCCTCGTGAAACGCACGTTTATTGCACTCGGGTTGTTGTTGCCGGTCGGCTGCGTCTTGTTTGTGGACGCGGTCGATACGTTCGGAAGCGACTGCAAGATACAAGGCGCGGAAACGACGTGCGGCAGCTGTCTGCGCAGCAACTGCCAGCCTGCGGTCAACGCTTGCTGTGGCGACCCCCAGTGTGACGCGACGGGCATCGACCAATGCGCGCTTGGCAACTGTGCCGTTCAAGGCCAGCGCAGCGCTTGGGAGAACTGCACGCTGGCGGCGTGTAGTGCGGCTTGCGGGCTCGGGACCTCGGATGGCGGACTAGACGCAAGCAGCGATGCCGGAATGGACGCCGCCGACGCCGCCGAAGACAGCTTCACGCCCCCCACCGTGACCAACTGCACCACCAGCATCAATAGCTGTTCGTGCAGCGCTGGCGCTGCCCCCAACGGCGTTGTGTGTGACAAGACGAAAGTGGACAACGGCTACTGCTGTGCCGATGCCACTTGGCCTGCGTCGGGCAACTGCCGTTGCCAAAGACTGTCTTGCGAGAACATCAGCGGCGACTGTGAATGCGGCCTCGTCCCAAACGGGCCATTGAGTTCCTGCCAACCGACCACGAGCCAGCCCAATTGCTGCGCGCGCCCGGATTTTGGCACTTGTTTGTGCAGCAAGAAGATCTGCGAGTCCTGGGTCGGAGATCCGGTAGCAGCGTGCACACCACAGACCACGCCGTGTCACAACGGCAAGTCCGTCACGTCCTGCTCGTACTGAATCCTTCAGAAGCGACGCTGCGCGGATAGCGTGAAGCCACCGGGAACGATGGCTACGTCTGCAGCAATCTCGTCCCGGGGCAAAAACCACGCAGTGGTCACCGCAGCAGCGCCCAGCACCAGGGCTCCCGTACTGATCCACGCGAAGGTGCGGGCGCGCTCTGCGTCGTCCTGGGAGCGACGAGCCAGCTCCGGATCTGGACAGAAGTTGCGACTGGGCACGCATGCGGCCTTCGCCCCATCTTGAGCGTCGCTATTTGCGCCCAGCGCAAGCGCTCCGGTAATCGCCGACGCGCCAAGAAGCACGAGTCCCGAAGCTCCGACCACGTACGAAGCCGTGCTCAGACGCCGCGTCGAGGGCACGGGCACACAACCAGTGCCTTCGCGGCGCGTTCCGGGGGCGCATGGATCGGCTGAGGCTGGCTGTGGTGCCGCCGGCGACGGCTCCGGCTCGGGGGCGGCCGCCGGGGCCTCCGAGGCTTCGGGCTCCAGCGCCGGCACCCGGACCACGCTGAGCTTGCCCTCGCTGGCTTCAAAGCTGAGCACGCGCGGCCGGTAGCCCGGCGCCGAGACCCTCAATTCGTGGGTCCCCGGGTCCAGAGCCGTCGCGGCCTGCTGCACCATGCTCGTCAGGGCTGCCCCATCTAGCTCGAAGATGATTTCGCTGTGAGCCGTCTCCAGTTGGACGCGAAGCTTCGGCAAGCGCGCCTCGAGCGCCGCGGCGCGGTCCCTGGCAACGCTTTCACGATCCCGACGACCGTCTCGCAGCGCGATGCTGAGCGCCTCTTGATACTCAGCGTACGCCGTGGCGAGCCGGCCCTCTTTTTCGTGGCAGGCGGCAAGATTGAGCAGTGTGCCCCCGCCCGGGTCGAGCCGCTGGCTTTCGGCGAACAGCGGACACGCTTTTGTAGCGTCGCCAGCTTCAATCAACCTGCGAGCCTGGTCGAAGAGCGACTGCGCCTGACGCCGCTCCGCTTCCCCAGCTGCGCTGATATCCGTCAGTAGCGTGGCGCTGAGCAATGCAGCGCAGCTTCGTCTACTTGCGATCCAAGAGGCCATCCGAGAATACGTCCACGCCGCTCGACGCGGGCTTTCCAGTGGTACTCGATGCGGCAGGGCGTGGCGAGGGGCGCGTGGGTACCTGCTGCAATTGCCTCGGCGGGGGCACCGAAGCGCCGGGCGACGGCGCCGAGACACCGCCCGGCGGCGCCGCCAGGGCCGGCGCGGTGCTCGCGGCGCGCAGCGGCGCGATGGGCTCCGGAGTGCTCGGCGCGCCCGTGGGCTCGTTGGGCCGGCTCCGGATCACCAGCGCCAACGCGACGACGATCACGACGCCGACCACTACCCAAGCCCAATTCGGGATCCGAGAGCCGCCGCTTTTCGGCGCGTCACCTATTTCGCCGGTACGCAGTGGGCTCTCGAAGCGGGCTGCCCAGGTATGCTCCCGACCAGAGGCGGCCACCAGGGCGTGGCCAAGCTCTGCGACCGAGGCGTAGCGCTCGTCACGATCTTTCTGCAAGCAGCGCTCGATGACCAGCGCTACTTCTTCTGGAGCATCCGGTGCGAGTTCACGCACGGGCGTAAACGGCTGGGTGAGTATCCTGGTAGCGAGCACCGCGAGGTTCGGCCCGTCAAACGCTGGCTTTCCGCTCACCAGCTCGTAGAGCACAGCGCCCAACGCCCAGATGTCCGTGCGGCCGTCGACTTCGCTGCTGTCTTGCAACTGCTCCGGGGACATGTAGCGCGGCGATCCAATTACCGCCGAGCTCTCCGTGAGCGATCCGTCCGCAGTGGCGATGTCGGAGTCCGAAAGCGCCTTCGCGATACCGAAATCTAGGACCTTGAGTTGGGGCCTTCCATCGGCGTCACGGGAAATGAACAGGTTGGCTGGTTTGATGTCCCGATGCACGATGCCGCGCGCGTGAGCAAGAGCGAGGGCCTCAGCGCACTGAAGCGCGAGTTCAATGGCCTCGGCCGCGGGCAAGGGTCCGCGCTCGGAAAGCTCCGCCGCCAAATCGCGACCCTCAAGGTGCTCCAGCACTAGGTACGGACGCTCTCGATCCAACAGTCCAGCGTCGATCACTCGCACAACATGGGCGCTCTCGATGGCGGCCGCGGCGCGGGCTTCGCGCAGGAAACGGCGGACAGCTTCTTCCGACGCGTGCGGTGTCTTCAACAACTTGATCACGACGGGACGATCGAGGACTCGGTGACGCGCGCGCGCCACTATTCCCATGCCGCCGGCTCCTAAGAGCGTCTCCACCTCATACTTGTCGAGCAATACCTGCCCAGGCGCGAGCCCCTGCACTTCCGCGCCCGCGGGCTGCGACTCCAGGGTCTGGGCAAATACACCCGATGTACTGGCGGGAGCGTCCATCAGAGCGGCGACGACGCGACGACACTCGATGCATGCGTCCAGGTGTGCCTCTAGTCCGCCGCGGAGCTCAGAGTCGGCTTCTCCGCGCACGTAGGCATCCAGGGCGCATGCGTCCGGACACGGGCTGGAGGGAGGCTCGATCATCGGGCGGGGGTTCAGTATGCTCCAGTCGACCCATGGCGCGAGACGAGGCGGTAGGCGCTTACGAACAAGCGTTTTTTGAGGCGTTCGGGCGTCCGCCAGAGGCGCTGGATCCCGAATACCTGCACGCGGCCCAGCGCGCGGCCCAGTCCGCGCACCCAAATGTGCACCTCGACGCCAACCTGTTCGCGGCAGCTCTCGGACGCCGGGGACTCACCCCGAACGCCCTCGACCCGGCGCGCGCTGCCGACGTCTGGGTCGCTGAGGCCGCCCTGGCCGGTGATCCGAACGCGCTGAATTGGTTCGAGAAAGACGCCTTGCCGCAGTTAGTTCCGGCACTCGGAAAACTGAGGCTTGGCACCGCTGAGCGCGACGACACGCTGCAGCGACTGCGGGAAGAGTTGTTCGTCGGTCGCAACGGCCGACGCCCCAAGCTGAACGAATACGGCGGGAGCGGCGAGTTGCGCGGTTGGCTACGCATCACCCTGGTGCGCCTCGGTCTGAAAGCGATCCGTAGTCGGCGACCCGCGGAGGACGATGGAGTGCTCGAGCAGCACGCTGTGGATAGCGATCCGGAGCTGCTCTTGGCGAAGGCCGAAGCTCGTGAGTTGTTCCGCACTGCGTTTACAGACGCCCTCGGCAAGCTAGCCGTGAAAGAGCGACTGCTACTGAAACAGCACTTTGTGGATGGGCTCACCATCGATCAGCTGGGCACGATCCACCAGGTGCATCGTGCCACTGCGGCTAGACACGTCCAGGCGGCGCGCGTCCAACTGGTGGAAACGCTACAGCGAGAGTTGATGACCGCCGCGAGCATTTCTCGAGGCGAATGCGACCGTGTGATGGCGTTCGTGCAGAGCCAACTTGGAGCGACACTCAAGCGCCGGCTGGGGGACCTATGAAGTCCCCAGCTGCCAGCACCTAAAAATCGCGCGAGATCTCGCAGGTTTGCCGGGCCGAAGGGCACAAACTTGGCCCGAAGGTACGTGCTCTGGCGTGCTGGGCGAGATGGACCTAGACGCACCCTTCGATTTCGGGCCGCAACGCGGAGATGCACCTCCCAGCGCCCACAGCCGTGCACGCATGGTGCGTCAGTTCGCGGCGCAAGTCTTGGACGTATCGCGCAGCGCGGTGGTCGTCGTATTGGACCTCTCGACACGCGAAGCCATGCCGATCGTGGCGGGACCGGCTCCGGTCCCGGATTCCGATGAAGAAGCACTCATGTCTCTGTGGTTGCAGCACGGCGACTCCACGGCACTCAGAAGCGTGCCGCCGCGCCTGCGGGAGATCCTCCCGGCCGACAAGGCGCTAGTCATGCCGCTGCTCACCCCCGGAGGAGCCGTCGGCGTGCTCGCGATGTCGCCCCCGTGCGTTCATCGTCGCGTGTTGCGGAAAATCGAGGCGTTGGCCAGCGACTTCGCGGTCACGTTGGAGGCCAGCGAGCGCGAGCCCGCCTCGCGCGACTGGGAACGTCGCACGGCGCGCTCCCACTGGACCAGCGCCGCGTAGCCACGCTGCCCAGACTGACATATAAGGGCGCGTTTGATCGCCATGCCCGACTCTGCCCACGACGCCACGGACCTCGACACCCAGGTGAGCCCCGGCTCCCCGGTGTTTGACAGCGTTCCACCTGCGGAGCCTGCACCGCCTAGCGGCACAACTATCGGCGGCCACTTCACGGTGCTCGATACTTTGGGCCGCGGGGGCATGGGCGTCGTCGTGCGGGCGCGTGACGAACGGCTGCAGCGAGACGTGGCGATCAAGCTGATCCATCCCAAGCTCCTCAACGCCCCGCATGCCTACGAACGCTTTCTGACCGAGGCACGCGCCCTGGCGCAGGTGAACCACCCCGGGGTCGTGAGCATCCATGCGTTTGCGTCGCCGGAACATGCGCCGTATTTTGTAATGGAGTACGTAGTTGGAAGCGATCTGCAGGCGCTGATCGACGCGCGGCAGTTTTCCACAACTGAAGTCTTGCGCGTGCTTTCACCCTTATGTGAAGCAGTCGACGCCATCCACGCCGCTGGTTTCGTGCATCGTGATCTGAAGCCGCGCAACATTCTCGTGGGCCCAGGGCTGCGCATCGTGGTCACGGATCTTGGGTTGGCGCATTGTTTGAGCAATGTGAAAGAGAGTGACGCACACGCGCCCGCCGGGACGCCCGGGTACATCGCGCCTGAGCTCCTGCTCGCAGGCACGCGCATTCGTTTTCCGGAACGCATCGACGTCTATGCCATCGGCGCGCTGACGTACCGATTGCTCGTAGGACACGGGCCGCATGATGCAGATTCCGACGAAAAAATCGTCGACAGTCAGCTGTGTACCAAGCCGGCGCCACCTTCCGAGCGCAACACGCTGCTTCCCCCGGCAGTGGACGAGGTGGTTGTGCGGGCGCTTTCAATCGACCCCGCGCGTCGGCAAGGGTCAGCGGGCGAGTTCTTCCACGAAATACGTGCCGCACTGGCGCTCAAGCGGCGACAAACACGGCAGATCGTGATCGCGGACGACGACCCGGACATGCGCCGCTGGATCGAGCTAGTCGTGGCCGAGAAGCTGCCGAACGCGAAGCTGCACTGCGTGGAAAACGGCGAACAGGCGCTCAACGCTGTGGAAAGACAGGATCCGGATCTCGTGATCACGGATCTAGACATGCCCACCCTGGACGGCGTGGAGCTGACTCGTGTGCTTCGAACGCGCGCACCCAACCTACCCGTGCTGGTGATCACCGCGGTCGGTGGCGCACCCGAGTGGCAGGTGCTTCGCGAACTGGGTGCCAACGCGTTTCTTCCGAAGCCGCTGGATCCTGAACTCTTCAGTATGACGATCGAGCGACTCTTGAGCGCAGAGCCCGCATCGAAATCACCCTCCGCAGTGACTCGGGGCGACTAGAAACCAGCTCCGCGCACCTGTGTGCGAAGCGACAGCTAGCGGGAGCGGCGCGCGGTATTCCGACGCGTCGCTTTCCGCGTACGGCGTTTGGGCTTCACATAACGCGCGCGTTGGCCCGGGCGAGAGACGTCCACCCAATGCGTGGTGCGGTCCCGAACGTCCAAATGCACGTGGTAGGAGTTCGGGTAGTAACCCACGCCCACATTGCTGAGGGTGAGCAGGTACTGACGCACCGCCCAATTGGGCACTCCTTCGATACTGAAGTCGATGGCTGCGCCATGGTGATGGCGTGACTTGCCGCTACCAGCACGGTAGCCACTGACCACGCGAATCGTGCGCCCGCCGAAACGATCGCTTACCTGGGCGATCAATTGGATTAGGCGCTCGTCGATGGCGCGCATGCTCGAAGTTCGCCACGAACTCAGCACACCGGAAACGTTGCCTTGCACGGTGGGCAGCAACCGACCCTTCGCGTCTACGACTTGGCCTTCCCACTCGCTCGAATAGCTCTTCAGCTTGACGTAGCCGGGGCGCGCGGGCTTCTCGGTGTATTCTTGCCAGGTCTTTTTCGCGACCGCGTCCGAGGTCGTCGAAGTGGTCGCGGCGGCGGAAGTGCCCGAGGCGCCCTTCTTCGACCCAGCCGTGTTCCCCTGCACCCGGGCCAGGGTGGTGCCGGGCGGGAGGGGGACGCCGATCTTCGCGCCGGGCGTCAACCGCGCGCTTCGCTTCATGGCGTTCCAGCGCAAGATGCTCGAAACGTTGGTGTTGTACTTCGTGGCGATGGAGCTCAGCGTCTCGCCCCGCTGGATCGTATGCCGAACCGCTTTGGGCGGCTTGGCGCTCGCCGTTGCTGTCAGCAGCAACAGGGCCAGGGCAGGAAAAAGTCGCAGCGCGCGCATGCGTGCCGACCTTGACATCCATGACCCAGGCTCGCAACGCATGGAACAAAAAGCCCATTATTTTCAGCTAGTTGCACAGCCTTGGGGCCACCGAAGCGGGCACGCAATCGACCGCTACTCTGCGGCGGCCGGTTCGTAGCGGCAAAGGGGATCTTCCGCGAGGGGGTCCCCGGTGGCGGCGTAGGCCCGACCGCGAGAACCGCCGCAGACATCTTTGTAGTCGCAGGCGCCGCAGCGCCCCGAGAAGGCCGAAGTTTCCCGCAGCTTCGTGAATAGCTCGGAGCTGCGATAGATCTCCAATGCGTCCGTATCGCGCACGTTGCCGGCGCTGAGCGGCAAGAAACCGGAGGGCATCACTTCACCCTTGCAGGAGATGAACATGATGCCGTTGCCGTCCCGCATGCCTGCACCGGGCACACGCTGGTCTTCACCACCGCGCTTCTTGATCAAATAGCGACGATACTGCGGCGCCTCGGTCGTGGCGATCACAAACGGCGACTTGGGACCCATCTCGATCAGCCAGTCAAAGAACTGTTCGGCTTGTTCGGGCTGAATCTGCGGAAGCAGAGAGCCGCGGCCCGTGGTCACAAGAAAAAACAGGCTCCAGCGCTTAGCATGCATGGTGCTGACCACTTTATGAATGGCCGGCATGTCACCAAGGGTGTTAGCCGTCACGAGGGTATTGACCTGCAGCGGGATCTTGGCGTCGGCGATGAGCTGCGCGGCTACCAGAGTGCGCTCGAAGACGCCGGGAATGCCCCGGAGCCCGTCGTGGCGAGCGGCATCGGATCCATCCAAGCTGAGGGACATTGCGCCCACACCTTCCGCGGCGAGGCGCTGCACGGCCTCGGGCGTGAGCTTGGGGGTCACACTCGGCGCGACGTCCACGTGCAAGCCGAGGCCTTTCGCGTACTTCATGATTTCGAAAAAATCAGGACGCTCAAGGGGGTCTCCACCGGTGAGCACAACCACCGGAACGGGTTTGGCCGCCGCCAGCGAGCGCAACAGCGCAAAGGCCTCCTCGGTTTCCAGTTCGTCGGCAGTGCGCATCTTCTGCGCTTCGGCGCGGCAGTGTAGACACGCCAGCCCGCAGGCGCGCGTGAGCTCCCAGTAGACGCGACGTGGGCCTGCGGAATAGCGAAAGCCCGGTTCGGGCTTGAATGCGGCGTGGGGGTGGGCTCCTGGATGCATAGCAGTGGGCACAGGTTACTTCGTCTGACGGATAAAGCCCGGAGAAAATGCCGAACCGCGCATAGCGACAACCGGGACCCGCTGACCCCCCCTGGGCACTACTGGGCCCGCCGCTGCACGACCGTCACGGGCTCTGCGCGGCAGCGCATTTAGCGAAATCTGAGGCGGCAAGCGCCAGAACCGCTCCCTTCATGAAACTGATCCAGCGAACACCTTCCACAGATATGGCGACACGATCCCTAGCTGGCCGCCCGGCTTGAGTGAATATGGCCTTGGGGCGCAAAATGCCGATCTTCACCAGCTCTCCATTGAACTGCACATGCAACGGGACCTCCTGCGGACATGCCAGGCGAGTCTTCCTTGTCGACAGGAAGCCGCGCCCACTGCCATAGCCGCGGCCAGGGTGCGGCGCAGATCCGTTCATCTTGCTTAGATGCTGTCGCTCCACCCATCCCGTTGCGAGATAGCCCGCACCGGAGATCAACACGTGAGCATGCTTGCCACGAATCGCCAGGATCTCGACGGCCGTGTCCGGCTTCACCTGAGCAACGGGACTACCACCGGGTGCCTGGGAAAGCGGCGCCGCGCCGTGAAGCAACATCTGCTGCAGTCGGCGCCCCGCGGTCACCTTCTTTCGGGCATCGTATTGCTGCGCAACCAAGCGCAGACCATCACAGGCGATGGCGTCTTCGGCGCGCGTGGGTTGAGAGAATTCGGCGCTGACGTCAAGTCCGACCCGCACGCGCCCCGGCTCGCCCGCGAGCAACGGAAGTATCGTTTCTGCCAGGGGCGTTACGAACCCGGAAAGCAGCGTCGGCTTGGCGGCATAAAGTTCCAGATCCGAGCGCGTGACGACTCCGTGCAGCAGCAGCTCCGGAACATCCACCACTGCGATCGCCGCTGGAGCCTCCGACCCCAGGGCGAGCACTAAGGTCGTGGGCGCGGCGTGCAGCCGTGCAAAAGGAGGCGCGCTTGCCCGGGTCCGCAAGCCGCCGCGGTGCGGCGAGTAGTACGTCTCTTCGTGGATCCGACACGCCTCAGCGTCCGGTGTGCGTAGCTCTAACTCCATGGGCTCCGCGGCTGCACCAAGGGGAGCGACGGCGACAAGTGAGGCCTCGGGTGCACTGGACGTTTCAGGAGCGGCCGTAGCTTCTACTTGCGGCGGGGGACCAGGCGAATCGCCTGGCGCCGTGGCGGACTTGAGGCGACCACAACTGGAGAACACGAAAGAAAGTCCAAAGCACGCGGAAAGCCAAACTGCTGACTTGTGATGGACAGACATTTCCATGACCTCGAACTGACTAGCTGCGCGTTTGCTGAAGGCCGCAAGCCGCCCTTCTCAGGTTCCGCGGCGACTTGTGCGGCGTGTCGCTTTGAGGGATTCTAAGTGTCCATGCGAGGATCCTCAACGCTTGCGCGCGCGCTACGCGGATTCGCTGTCTGCGGTGCTGCCTGGTTGGTGAGCAACTGCTCGCTGACCAATAGCCTGGACGATACGCGGGGGGGAGCGCACGCCGATGCGGGGGAGGCCGGAGTGGACGGCGGCTGTGGGCCGATACCCTGGCTATGTGCCGCCGCCAGCGCTGAATGCGGACTGATCACTGACGCGACCTGCGGCGAAATCGACTGCGGCCAATGCCCGCCGGGACTCACTTGCTCGGGGAGCGGCGCAAAAAACCAATGCGGCTGCGAGCCCAAGACCTGTGAAGATCTCGGCTACACCTGCGGCACGTGGTCGGACGGCTGCGGTGGTCTGATTGCCTGCGGCAGCTGTATCTCGCCCAAGCTGTGCAACGCAGCTGGGGCTTGCGCGACTTGCACGGAAGGCACGCCCTGCGCCCCCAGCAAGCCCTGTATTCGCTCCAGCATGGAGTGCACGGGCACACCGAAATGCGTCGACAGCTCCTACGAACCCGGAGGAACTTCCTGTGGTCCGGGTTTGATCTGCGACGGTGCCGGCAACTGCGCGTGCACGCCCAAGACCTGCTCTGAACTTGGCCTCGAATGCGGTAGCGGCAATGACGGCTGCGGTGGCACGGTGACGTGCCCGACCTGTGCAACAGGAAAGGTCTGCGATCAGAGCGGCAAATGCACCGACTGCCTGGAGGGTGCAGCCTGCCAAGCCAGCAACGCCTGCAAGACAGCCAGCATGGACTGCAGCAGTGGCGGTGGCGTGTGCACAGATGATGGCAACGCGCCCAGTGGTACAAGCTGCGGGGTCGGACAGAAATGCGACGGGCAAGGCGCGTGCAAGTGCGCAGCAAAGTCCTGTGCAGATCTCGGTAAAGAATGCGGCACTTGGTCGGATGGCTGCGGCGGCAACGTGACCTGCACTGCCTGCGCGACCAACAAAGTCTGCGACCCGAACGGCAAGTGCGTCGATTGCGCCCAAGGCGCCAGCTGTGCAGCCTCCAAGGTATGCGCCACGGCAACGGTCGATTGCAGCGGTGGCGCACCCAGCTGCAAAGACACGGGGCTATCACCCCCAGGAATTTCCTGCGGCCAAGGCATGGTCTGCGACGGCCTAGGCACCTGCAAAGTGTGCGCGCAGGGCCAGAGTTGCGCTCCGTCGAACCCGTGCAAGCTGGGTTTCACGGAGTGCTCTTCTGGCTCGCCCGTCTGCGTGGAGAGCGGCAATGTTGGCAACGGCACAAGCTGCGGGCCGAACAGCGTGTGCAATAACGGCAGCTGCGGTTCCTGTACCTCCGGCACTACGTGTAGCCCGAGCAGCCCGTGCAAGAACGGCGCGACCAGCTGCAGCAGCGGCTCGTCCGTCTGCAACGAAACGACAAACAAAGCCAACGGCACGCCGTGCGGCACGGGCAAGGTCTGCAATGGCGGAAACTGCGCGTCTTGCTCTAGCGGTGGCTCCTGCCAGCCCGCGAACGAATGCAAGACGGGCAGCTACAGCTGCGCGACGGGCACCCAGGTCTGTGGGGAGACGGGCAACAAGGCCAACGGCACGACTTGTACGAGCATTGGCGGCTGTACGACCCAGTGTCAGAGCGGTAATTGCCAAACCATCGTTGGCTGGGTCTATGACAGCGGCGGCGGGTCCTGCGGAGCTGCCGCCTACTACTGCAAACCCAGCGGGGCGCCGCCGCCGCCGTCCGGCTACTTCCAATCCCCGACTCCGGTGGGCTGCGACTACCACGAGTGCACGGGCAACGCCTGCCAGATCAACTACTGCATGCCGTGCCCTGGGGGCGACTGCGGACTCTGCCTACAGTAAGACCGGCTCTAGGCGTCCAGGCCGCGCGTCCAGGTTCGCCTTCGGAACAGCAGCAAGAGAACGAACCCAAGGCTCCACGCCGCTGACGACTTCCGCGGATTCGCGACGCGACAGCCGCAACCCGAGTCATCGTCCCCCGAAGGTGACGCCGCGTTCGACCCACCGCCCAAACCGGCGTCTTGGCCCACGACTCCGCCGTTAGCCGCCCAGCCGCCTGCGTCTGCGCCACTGCTACCACCCGCGCCCGCGCCGCTCACGCTCTCGATAACAAGCTCCGGATGCGTGCCAGGATGTTCCCTGGAGTTGTAGCCACTACCATCTGTGTCTGTCGACGTGATTGCGAAAGAGTGCAACCCATTGCCGGTGATCGCGGACGTCACATCGAAGGCATACACACCATCGATCTCGACCTGGCCGAGGGTCGACAAAGTAGCGCTCTCCGGTAGGGGTCGGTTGCTATGAGTAAGCCCTGCTTCGGTCCAGGTGTTGTCCTGGACCACGTGCATGTCTCCCCCGCCCCCGGCGTTCATCGCTTTGAGATAGATCTTGGCACTCTTGACCGTAGACACCCCCTGAACGTCGAAGCGCATGTAGACGGTGCGGCCATCACCGCCGGCACGCAACTCCGGGTCCGCACCGTGATTCTGCGAGGGATTCAGAGGCTCCGTCCAGGTATCTGCAACCGGTTCGAAACTGAAACTCTTCGTGCTCGGTGCGCCGCCACTGCCGCCGCCGCTTCCGGCGCCACCACCGGAGCCACCCGCTCCAGCGTCCAGGACCGGCGTGGCTTTGCCCCAGACTTGGAGGTTCTTGTAGATGACGTCTTTCTGGGGTCCATAGGTGCCCGGCGGCGCATTGTCCGTGCCGACGTACACGTGGCGCATTCGGAACGGCGCCCCGTGCGAGTGTGTCACGAGCAACTCGGTGTCGAGAAATGCCGTGATGTCTCCGGATGGCGTCCACTCCACTTTGATGGTGTAGCTCTTTGACGGGTCGATGAAGCCAGGCGCTTTCGGGATCCGCACCTCCTCGCGCCCTGCAGGCGGCGGACTGAAACCCGCGGTGCTGGAAAGAAACTTGAATAGGTTGTCGTAGGTGGCGCCCGTACGGATGTTGAAGAAGCCGGTCTTGGGACTGTCGGCATCGGACGAGTGAGGCGAACCATGCGCCGCTTGGTACATATTGATAATGTGTTGCTTGTCGAACTGGTGTTGCGCGCTAGCGCTGCTCGGATCCCAATTGGTGACCTCTATGCTCATTCCCCCTTCGGTCACCTCGAACCCCACGTCCCAATGGATCTGCTGCCCCGCCTGCCAGCCACCGCCGGATACGAACTGCCCGCCTTGCTGCTGTCCCTTGGTCGAGTTTATCAGTGCGTCTTCGAGCACGATTTGAGCCCGCACACCGGCACTGCATAACGTCAGGGCCAATGCGAAACCAAAGGTCCGCCGTAGCATTGACGAATAGTAGCATGCGACGATGCCCGCCCGCCCTATCAGCGGTTTCGCCTCAGCATGAAGAGCCTACTCATCACCTGTCACTCTCAGAGCGGAAGCACCCAGCGCATGGCCGATGCCGTAGAGCGCGGTGCACTTCGGGAAAGCGACGTAAATACCGTGATGCTGCCCGCATTCGACACGACCGTGCAGCACCTGTTGGAACACGACGCCTACATCTTTGGCACCCCAGAAAACTTCGGTTACATGTCCGGGGCGCTCAAGGACCTCTTCGACCGGACCTACTACCCCACCGAAGGCAAGCTGGTAAAACGCCCCTATGCGGTTTTCATCAAAGCCGGCAATGACGGCAGCGGCGCGTTGCGCAGCATCGAACGCATCGTGACAGGCATGCAGCTCAAGAAGGTCGCCGAGGCCGTCATCTGCCAGGGCGACGTCAGCGATGACATCATCGTAGAGTGCGAAGAACTGGGCCAGGCGCTCGCTGCGGGGCTCGCGCTCGGGATCTTCTGATGTCGCAAAGCTCCCACCCCCCCAAATCCGAGAAGGGCCAGCAAAGGAACCCCATGCTCCCGATGATGATCATCATGAGTTCGCTCGCCTTGGTGCTGAGCATCCTGGCGTACCGCAAGGGCGTGGCACTCGAAGGTGCCAAGGAGGGCGTCTCGCTCTTGATCAAGGTCGGACCGATCTTGGTCCCTGCGTTCATTCTCGCCGGGATGGCATCCAAGTTGATCCCCCAAGAACAGCTGGGTCAGTGGCTGGGGCAAGACTCTGGGCTCAAGGGGCTCGCCTTGGGCACGGCCGCTGGCGCCTTGGCACCCGGCGGCCCCTTCGTGTTGTTCCCGATCTTGGCTGTACTGCTGAAGGCCGGCACGGGCGTCGGTGTCATCACGGCGTTCCTCTCATCCTGGGCGCTGCTCGGCATGCACCGAGTGCTGGCCTTCGAACTGCCGCTGATGGGCTGGCGCTACACGCTGTGTCGCCTCGCCGCCAGCGCAGTGTTCCCCATCGTGATTGGCTTTCTCTCGCAAGAAATGTGGAACCGACTCGGTCCCGCTTGATTCGGTTGGTTGGGTCGCGGCGCGGGTGCACCCGACAGCACGCTTCTCGCTCTGCGCTTCTCTCTGCGCCAACACGTCTGGCTACTGCCGAGGCGTCGACAAGTCGGCCGCCAGTTTCGCCAGGGCGGCAGAAAGCTGGGGAGACGGCTCATCGTCGAAGGGCAAGACGTCCTCGGTCGGCTCAGATTGCGTCGTGGGCGGCGCGTCACTGCCGGAGCGCAGCCAATGCCAGAATCGGCCGAAAAAGCCAGTGGCGCCGGCGCGTGGCGGCGCGCCGCCAACTGCCGCTGCTGGCGCCTTGGCAGGGGGAAACGGCGCGGAGGCGGAGCGCGACTGCGCCGGTGGCGGAGCGGTCATGGCTCGCGCCGGCGCAGGACGCGCGGGTCCAGCCAGGGGAGGCGGTGGTGGTGGTCCACCGAAGCCGCCAGGGGGTCCTCCCCCCGTGGATGTCCGGGACCCGACAGCGGGTGCGCTACCCCGAGGCAGGCTCGCGCGACCGCGCGCGCGCTGCGGCACCGCGGCTTCGTCAGGCGCCGCTTCACCGAGTGCCACCGCCTCGAGCTCGGCGGCCTGGGCAGCGGGCTGCTCGCGGGCCTCAAGCTCGTCGCGCATGCTCGCCAAAGCGCGCGACAAACGCATGCGCACTGTGCCCTGCCGTACCCCGAACACGTCGGCCAGCTCAGAATACTCCAGGCCGTGACGAAACCGCAGCACGACGAGGGCGCGCTCACTTTCGCCGAGACGCCCAAGGGCAGCGCTGACGTCGTCTCGTGTGAGCAGCACGTCAGGTGGAAGCGGCCCCGGATGCGCGTAGTCATCGGGTGCGTCATCGGCGTCCCAGTCGTCGAAGGGCGCACGTTGCTCGCGGCGCAGATGGTCGATGCAACGATTGCGAGCGATGGCCAGAAGCCAGGTGCGCGCTGAGGCATCGCGCCGGAACCCCTTCAGCGCGGCAAAAGCGGCGCTGAACGTGTCTTGGGCAAGATCGTCTGCCGCGTCGCGAGGTCGCACCATGGCGCGACACAGCCCAATCACGTCCCGGGCATGCCGGTCGACGAGCCAACTGCCGGCAGCGCGCAGGTCGCCCTGGGCCAAGTAGTCGACCAGCTCGACGTCACGCGCAGGGCCCACATCCGCCATCGGCAGCAGTTGACGACGCAGCGCCGGATTTGTCACAGCGCCGCGGCAACAAAAGTATTTTTCTCCGTTGTTCTAGACACTTAGCGCTCCGTTTGCCGCGACACCGTGACGCCCAGGCGTGCCCTCGCGTCGGATTGAGTGGGCCGCACCCTTGCCGCGGCCAAACGAAAGGAAGCTGCCATGTCCCTCGATGTCCAAGTTGCAAACGACCGCATTCACCTCGGGGAGCACTTCTCCCTGGCCTTCCAACGCACGCTGCGCATCCCCGACGACGGGCGCACCTATCCGCTGCCTCCGGGGCTCGGCATGTTCCCCGTGCGGCGCGTGGACGACTTCAAGCACCGCGTGCCCAGCGATTGGGTGAAACACGGCGGCGTGTTCCTGCCCATGTTCCAACGCGAGGCCATGTGGCTCAGCTTTGCGTCGCGCACGCCCCACGCGCTGAAGGTGGCAGTCGGCAAGGTCTGTGCGCTCACCGGTGAGCGCTGGCGCGAACGCCTGATGAAGAAGCCGCAGAACTACCTGGTCGCGCCGCAGCAACCTTGGCTCGACGGCATCTGCGTGGGTCGCGGCCGCATTCGCCAGTTCGTCGCCATGCCTCTGGGCATGGGCTACACCGTGGAGGGACAGGTGACCGGCGAGGAGCGCTTCGGCGGGATCCAGCTGAAGCTATTTGCGCCCAAGCCCGGGCGCTTCCCAGAACCCCGGGGATTCTCGGCGTCGGAAATGTGCGCCCTAGGCGCACCGCCTCCCCCCATGGCCTGCGCTGCTCCGGCTCCTCAGCGCGCGCGCTCGTCAACAGGCGCCATGGGGCTGGGTGCGGGCGGTCGCATGAAACAGAAGATCTATCCCGACGACTTCGGACTCGATAGCTGGGACGCCCACAACACTGCGCGGCTCTACGTGCACATCGTCAACAGCGAACTGTGGCGTGAGATCACGGGCGAAGCGCCGCCACCAAGCCCCGTCACTGCCAAGGAATACGCAGCGCGCGGACTGCCCTGGTTCGACCTATACGACGAACACGCGCCCAGCCTCAAAGGCACCCGCACCCTCAAGGGCGTCCGGAGCGTCAAAGAGCTGGACGCCGAAAAGAGCACGCTGCCACTGCAAGACGACGAACCTGTGTCGCCGGGCCCACTCAAGAAACTGTGGAATGCGCTGACAGTGCGGGACGGGCAGTGGTGAGCCGGCGCGCTCGGGAACCCGCGATCAATGCGGAAGCACGTCGAGCAGGCCCCAGCTGAATCCGAGGACAGCGACGCCCACCAACCCGAGTAGTGCGAGCAGGATCGCGACGATCGCGAAGAGCCGCGCAAACGGTGACCGCCGGTGGACGCTTAGCATGAGCGCGCCCGCCCCGAGTACGATTGCGAAGCAGTCAAACACGAGGGCGAGCAGTGCGGCCCCCAGAATTCGGGCTCTGAAGTTGGCTGGGCCTCCGCTCGAAAACGCCCATGCCGTAAGCCCCCAGCCCGAGGCGTATGCACTCACGGCGCTTGCCAAGGCAAGCAGAGCGACTACGAGTGGTGCGTGCGAATTGGGCTTTTGCGCTTCGGTCATACAAAGATGGCTCTGAAGAGGGCGCGGGACAAGCGCGAAGTGAAAGTGAACGTAACGTGCTATGCGAGCTGGAGCGACTTGTCTTGGCCGCTCCCATCTGGAAGCGAGTGATGCCCAATCTCATGGTCCCCGTGCTCGGGCAAGTTGCGCATCCTACGCCACACAGTCGTCACAATGGCCACCCGCGCGTCCAGCGAATTGCAGTACCTGCACCAACTACGGCGCTGGTGGCGCATCGAGCTCGATGCCGCGCGGGTTGCGCAGCGCGACGAGCGCTGGAGGCGCCCCTGGGCAGAGCGCCTCGCCGCCGGAAAGGCCCTCACGCAGCTGAGCTTCGTGCGCCGCGAGCCGAAGCGTGCGTCTGCAACCCTGATCTGGTTCGGACGGAAGGATCGCAAACCGCTGCCTCCGCACCGAGTGCGCAGCGGCTTCCCGGCGCTGGTCTGGCCCGCGGGCGAAGGGGAACCCGCCAGCGCCCCCACAAGCGAGCAACGCGCCACCGTGGTGCGTGTCACCGCCGATCAGCTGCTCTTGCGCTTCCCCAACGACTACGACCGCTTCGTCGAAACGGGCACCCTCAACTTCGAGCATGAAGAGTCGGAGGTGACGTTCCAGCGGGGCGACCAGGCCGTGCAAGCACTTGAGAGCGATGCGTCGGCGCGTATCCGCGCACTGCTATTTGGAGACGCCGAACCGCAGTTCGACGACGCAGCCGAGCTCAGCTTCCGTGATGCGGCACTCAATCCACACCAGCGGCTCGCCGTAGAACGCGCCGTGCGCGCTCGGGACGCGGTGCTGGTGCATGGTCCGCCAGGCACCGGCAAGACCCGCACCTTGGTAGAGATCGTGCGCCAAGGCTTGCTGCTGGGGCGTCGGATCCTGGTCACCGCAGCCAGCAACGTTGCCGTGGACAATCTGACGCGACGGCTATCCGACAACGGTGTGAAGGTGCTGCGTCTGGGCGCGCGGAAAAAAGTCGCTCCGGACTTGGCGCAGTGCACGTTGCAACACAAGCTCGCCGAGCTCCCGGAGATGGCAGAAGCCCAGAAGAACTTCGACGCGGCGCAGCGCATCGCCGACGGCAAGGGCCGCCGCCCAGCGGATCCGAAGAAGCGCATCGGCGAGCTGCGGCGAGAAGCGCACGCACTGAAGGATGCAGCCAGGGCGAAAGTGCTGCGCCGCTCACGCATCGTGTGTGCCACCGCCGGTGGCGTGGACGCCGTGCCGCTCGGGGACGAAACGTTCGACATGGTCGTGCTCGACGAGGCAACCCAAGCGCCAGATCCCGTGGCGCTTTCTGCCCTCGAACGCGGCGGCGTGCTGGTGCTTGCCGGCGACCCTGAACAGCTCCCGCCCACGGTCGTCACACAAGACTCGGAGGCCAATCCGGGACTTTCTTCCACGCTCTTCGAGCGCTGCGCTGCGCGCTGGCCGGGCGAAGCAACCACACTGCTGGCGGAGCAGTACCGGATGCCGACGGAGTTGATGCAGTTCCCGTCGCAAGCCCACTACGGCGGGAAGCTGGAGGCCGCGGCAGAGAACCGGCACAACAGGCTCCAGCAGCTGCTGCCGAAGAAGAAGCTAAAGAAGCGCGATGCCGGGCCGTGGATTGTGGTCGACACCAGCGCCCTGGGCCACAGCGAAGCATTCGACGACGAGCACAGCAGCTACTACAACGACCCACACCGCAAGCTAGTCGCGGCTGAAGTGAAGCGCTTGGTCGACTGCGGGATCGACGCCGGAGACATTGCGGCAATTTGTCCGTACTCTGCCCAAGTGCGGCGGCTGCGCACCGACCTTGCCGAGCTGCTCAAGGCTGGGCTTGAAATCGGAACCGTGGACGGCTTTCAAGGACGGGAAAAGGAAGTCGTCATCGTTGACCTACTGCGCAGCAACGCCCAGGGCGACGTCGGCTTCTTGCGCGACATCCGACGCACGAACGTCGCCATCACACGGGCCAAACGCCAGCTGATCGTCATCGTGCATGGCGATACGGTCAGCGGGCTCGCCTACTACCGGAAGCTGCTGGCCGCGGCCAAGGCTGCCGGCGCGCTGGAACGAGCCGCCTCGTGAATGCTCCGCCGGACGCGCGCAACTAGTCGCGCACATGACTGGAGCGACTCGACGGGTCCTGGGGCTCTCACTCTTGGCTGTGGCGGCCGGTATCGGCAGCGCCTGCGGTTCGTCCGCTTCGGACGGAGGTCCCGCAAGCGGCGGGGCTTCGGGTGCCGCCGGCTTCGGCGCCGCGGGCACTGGCGGCAGCAGTGGGGCTAGCGCAGGAGCCGGC
>CALMUT010000222.1 GCA_937872925.1 uncultured Myxococcales bacterium
CCCCCCCCCCCCCGCGGCCCTTCCCCCCCCGCCCCCCGGGCGCCACCCCCCCCCCCCCCCCGGCCCCCGACACCGCCAAACCCCCCGCCGCCGCCGCCGCCACTACCGCCCGTCGCCGTGCCACCGGTCCCCGACGATCCGCCGCCTCCCGAATTGCCGGAGCCGCCGCTGTTTCCGAAACCGCCACTGCCGCCGGCGCCGCCGCTGTTTCCGAAACCGCCGCTGTTGCCGGACCCGCCCGCACCCGCTTCGCCGGCATCGGCGTCTGCGTCGCTGCCCGCGTCGTTGCTTCCACCCGTGCCGCCTGAGCCGCCCGCACCGCCGCTGGCTCCGGTACCGCCGACGGTGCCGGTTCCGCCCGTGCCAGTTCCGCCGCTGGCAAAACCGCCGCTACCCAGGCGAGCGGTGGTTTCGGCCACCGGATCGGCGTCCTTGCTCGATACTGCGCAGCCAAGCATGAGCAGCCCTGGGCTCAGGGCCAGCAATGCAGCGGCATTGCGTCGAATTCCTTGCGTCATACAGGGCAGAGCCCCGTGCGCAGGCGGGCTTGCACAAAAAAAGTGCGCTTTGGCCGAAAACTCCCCAATTTCGCCGCGGGGCGCGGGCGGACTCGCGCTCCGGCGCGGCGATCCGATGAGCCCGTAAGTAGCAATCCGAAGGATGGCTACTTATGCGATCCTTAGTTGCCTTCTTTGGTGAGCACCACTTGCGAGTCCGTGTGTCGCCACACGAAGGTGAGCCACGAGAAGATGTCGGCGGCGCTTTTTACGAAACGTCTGTCTACGGGCAAGTCTTTATGCTCGAAGATCATGACGGAAAGTCCGTCGAGGTGGGGGAAGTATGCGTTTTGGTCGTCCCAAACGCCGATGAAGGTTTTGGGACGTTTCATGAGCGTCCTCTTTCTAAGTGTTTCACCTAGTCCGACGCGCGCAATGTGGCGGCTATTCAGGTCGTGGCCGCAGCGATGGGGATCCATGAAGCATTTCAGTGCTTTACGCTTTGCGTGGTCGGAGTGAGAATTTGTCTACGACGAATATGGAGTCGGATCTTTTCTTGATGAGTCCGCCAGGCGCGGGCTTTCGCTTGCGTGGTCGCACAAACTTCAGAAGCGCGGTCGCGCCGGATGTCGACGCGGCGCGCGCGCGGCGAGAATGGGAGCTGCTTCGGGCAGCGATTGAAGACTGTGGTGGGCGTGTGCGCGTGCTGCCGCCGGACGATGCATGGACGGGTCTGCCTTTCGCGGCTGAAGCGGGACAGCCCACTGCCGGCACGGAAGCGGGATCACCGCCGCGGTTTTTGATTCCGCGCATGGCGTCGGCACACCGTCGGGGAGAAGCCGCGTTGTGGAGTGCGTTTGTCACGCAACTTGGCTTCGACGTGGTGACCCTTGGTGAGGGCGTGTGGGAAGCGCAGGGTGACGTGGCCGAGTTTCGCGGTACGACGCTGCTATTTTACGGGGGACGCACGGACTACGCTGGGCTGCGCGCCGCGCGCGGGCATTTGGGCGGCGATCTCCTCGAGATCGAGATCCGAGACCCAGCCTTTCACGGCAACATGGCGCTGTTGCCGCTGCCGGCAGCCGATCGGGTCTTGGTCTGCCCCGAAGTCATTGTGGAGCCGGGCATGCAGCTGCTGGCGCACCGCTTTGGCGCCGAGCGCTTGATCCCAGTTACGGAGTCGGAGATCCGTCAGTATGCGACGAACGGACTGCCCATCGCTGATAGCTGGATCGTACCCAGCGTAGTGCCTGCGCGGGTGCTGCGCCTCGTCGGCGAACTGGGCCTGCGCGTGCGCAGCATCGTGATGAGCGAGCTGTGCGAAAAGGCCGGCGGCGCCTCTCGCTGTCTGGTGTGTCGGATCCCCGCTGACCTCGCCCGCGGATTGGCTTAGCAGATCAGTCTAGCGGATCCCGGCGGCCGCGCGCTTGAGCCCTTCAACCCGCGCGATGGCTTGGGACTTCTCAAGACTGTTTTCGAGTAGCGAGAGCGCGTGCAGATAGGCGTCGAGGCGATCGGCTTGCACGCCAGGCACTCGGGTCATTGCGGACTGGATGTCACGCGCGAGCGCCTCGGGCAGAAGCAGGCGGCAGTGAGCGAGGAGGTCGATGGTGTACGTGATCCAACGTGGGCTTTTCACGGCCAGCGCCAGCTCCAGCGCATAGTGAATCGAGGATTGGCGGGTGCTGTCCGCGACTTCTCCCGTGCGTTTGGCCTGCTCCAACACCTTCGCCAGGTGGGAGCGCAATAGGTTCTCGGCCTCGTCCGGTCGGCCTTCGGCCAAGGAGCGATCGGCGATTTTGCCGACCAACTCGAATACATCCGCTTTCTGCGTGCCGACGCCACCGGTGACCGCATCCCAACGCGTGCTTGGCGGTGCGGGCGGAATGCTGTCGAGGCCGTGCTGGGTCTGACGGTCTGGCGCCACCGGTGGCGTGCCCTCGATGTGCAGTTCGAGCTGTTCGCCTCCGACCACGATGTTGTCTCCGTCTTTGAGCAGCTGTGGGATCACAATGCGTTCGCCGTTGACGTACACGCCGTTGACGCTGCCCAGGTCTTCGAGCACGACTTTTTCGGCTTCCACCGTCAGCCTGGCGTGCTTGCGCGACACTCGGGGGTGGTCGAGAACAATCTGGCACGACGCGCTGCGGCCCATCAGGTACTGCCCCTCCGTGAGGAACACGTCTGCCGCGCGGTAGCGAATGCGGACGGTGCTGAAGGGTGCTCGACTCATGCTAGGCGGGGGTTTCGAGGATGCTCCACTGCTCCCGCAACCACGCCAACAATCCGGCCTCGGTCGACTGGATCACATCGCTTTCGGCCACACGCACTAGAGCGACGTAGAGCGTCTCTCGGGACGTCTGGTCCGTGACCTGAGTGGCGGCCTTGCGGATCGATTCTTCATCGGGCAGACGCTGGGCGGCCTCGTCCATGACTTGCCAGAACCTCCGCTCGCCCATGGCGAGTGCCAAGTCGCCTAGCGCTTCTTGTTCCGCGTCCGTGAAGCGCCCGTCGAGGCGAACCATCAGGCGCAGCAACGCCGCCAGGGCGACTTGGTCGTTGCCTGCCAGGTCCTTTAAGGGCAGCAGTTCCTCCATGGGATCCTCACATGCCAGGGGGCCAGAGATTCTGGACGACCTCTGAGAGTTCTTTCACTGCACTGGGCGTCATGCCCGTGGAGGGGTGCGGCCACGCGAAGGTGCGGGCGTTGACCTGATTGCAAGAGAACGAGATCAGTACGTCATTGGGCGGGCCGCCAGCGGAGAACGAAAGACCCATCTCGGCGTACATGCAGTTCGTGGGTGCGCCCTCGAAGTTGCCTTCTTTGCCCAAGATGTCCGCCAGCTCTTCCTTCAGCCCCTCATCGATCACCTGAGTCTGACCCAGGATGCGAAAGCCGTGAAAGCGCGGCACGTTCTCCTGGGTCGGCGTGGCCGTGGGAGCCGTTGCCCCGACGCCCGGGATCATGCCCGGCGGGATCAAGCCCGGGGGGATCAGCTGCTGCAAACCTTGCGCCCCTTGCTGCACCCACTGCTGGATCTCCGGCGGCAGCCCCGGGATCATGCCGGGCTGTGGCGCCGCGCCAGCGGCCGGGGGCGGCGGCTCGTAGTTTTGCAGTCGGAATGCCGTCAGATTGGAAGTGGGCAGCGTGTCAAAGGGGGCTGCCGGCTTCTTCGAACAGGCCGAGGTTGCGGCCAACACGAGTACAACCGTCAGAGCGTATGCGCTTTTCATGGGGCTTTTACGTAGACAGATTTCGGTCAGCCGTAAAGCACTCCGGTCCGAGGCCTCCCGAATCTGCCAAAACCCTAGTAGAACCATCGTGTCTGGCCGCATTTCGGCTTTCACGCAACATGGGAAAAGTCATCGTCAGCGGAGCCACCGGGTTCATCGGCCGTCCACTGGTCGCAGCACTCGCCGCGCGCGGTGACGAAGCCACGGTGCTCACCCGCAGTCCCGAAACAACACGCGCGCCGCCCGGTGGCCGGGTGCAGGGATGGGATCCCACCCGCCCGGGCGAATGGTACCGCGCGATGGATGGCGCAAACGCGGTCGTGCACTTGGCCGGTGAGCGAGCGGTGGGGGCGCGCTGGACCAAGGCGGTGAAGGCGCGCATTCTCGACAGTCGCGTGCAGAGCACCGCGCGCATTGTCGAAGCCATTGCCCAGGCCAAGGACAAGCCAGCGGTATTTGTATGCGCCTCTGCGGTGGGCTTCTACGGTGACCGGTCGAGCTCGCAGCCGGCGGATGAGACTGCGCCGGCCGGTAACGATTTCTTGGCGCAGGTGTGCGCTGCCTGGGAAGCTGCGACCGAGCCCGCGCGCGTCGCTGGCGTGCGCGTGGTCAACGCGCGGATTGGGATCGTACTCGGGCCCGATGGCGGCGCCTTAGAGGAGATGGCCAAGCCATTTCGTGCGTTTGCGGGGGGACCGATCGGTTCGGGAGAGCAGATGGTGTCGTGGGTCTCCCTCGACGATGTCGTGCATGCCCTGCTCCACATGATCGATCACGCATCGCTTTCTGGGCCAGTGAATGTGGTGGCGCCGAACGCCGTGAGCAACGCCGAGCTGTCGGCCAGCATCGGGGCCGTCCTGGCGCGACCGTCGTGGTTGCGCGTGCCCGCCTTCGCGTTGCGGGCTCGTTTTGGTGAGGGCGCCGACCCACTGCTGACGGGGCAGCGGGCCTTGCCCAAGGCATTGCAGCGCAGCGGCTACGCCTTCCGTCATCCTGAGTTGCGCGGCGCGCTGGAGGCAGCACTGCTGTAGAAACCGTGGACCTATCAACGCGTCGCGTGCTCAATGCCCTTGGGCTGTTGGCCGTCGTCATCCACGTCGGCGCATTCGGCATTTGGCTCCTGGGCGCGGGGGAGTACTCGCTTTTCGAAGCGATCTATTTCGCGATCATCACGATTTCCACGGTCGGCTATGGGGAGCTGCCCCATTTGGATAAACACCCGCTCGCACGCATCTACACCGGCGGGTTCATCATCACCGGCATCGGTGCCATCGCGTATTTTCAATCCACTCTGACGGCTCTTTTAATCGAGGGTGTCATTGGTCGAGTCTGGCGGAGACGACGCATGCAAAGGCAGATCAAGAATTTGAGCGGGCACTTCGTGGTTGCGGGCTGCGGTCGCACGGGCAAGTACGTCGTCGAAGAACTCGCCGCGACTGGGCGAGACTACGTTGTGGTGGATCGTGACCGCCACCTCTTGGAGGAATTGGCGACTGCCTTGGGCGGCAACATGCTGTACGTAGTCGGTGACGCAACCGAAGACCACACGCTGCTCGACGCGGGCATCAAGACGGCCGCGGGCCTGGTGGCCGCGCTTTCGGACGACAAGGACAATCTATTCGTTGCCCTCTCGACCCGAAGCCTCAACCCGCGCGTGCGTATCGTGTCCAAGGCCATTGATCTGGAAAACGAACCCAAGCTGCTGCGCGCGGGAGCGGACACCACGGTCAGCCCCAATCGCATCGGCGGACATCGGTTGGTCAGCGAGTTGGTGCGACCAAAGGTGACGCGCTTCTTGGACAATATGCTGCGGGTGACCGAAAACCTTTGGTTCGAAGAGGTCGAGATCCACGAAGGGTCCCGCTGGGTCGGTCAGACTCTGAGAGATCTGCCGATTCGCGATCGCACCAACTTGCTGGTGATCGCCCTGCATCAGCCCGACGGTCGCTACATTTACAATCCCTCGCCGGACCTGCCACTCAAAGCCGGTGTGCAGCTGATCGTGATGGGTGAACTGGACGGCGTCGAAAAACTGCGGGCGATGGTCGGCGAAACCGGCGGTAAGCTGAAGTGAGCGGCGCGCCAGCGGCGCTAGTTGCTGGCGAGGGGCTGCTGCCGGTGCACGTAAAAGAAGTCTCGACGCGAAGCGGTGTGCAGTAGCTCCTTCTTGTCGACGATGAAGCCCTTGAAGGCACTCTCGGCTTCGAGCTGGCCCTTCTCCCCCTGCCGGAACAGTACAATCTTGGGGAAAGACCAATTGACGTCGAGTTGCGCGACGTCGCTCGCGCCGGCGTGCTGCATGCCGTCGGCCATGGCGCGCGCGGTGGTGTGGTTGCTCACACCCACGAACAAGATACTGCCTTCGCGGTTCACGCCGACGGCCGAGCGCCGGATCACGGTTTCCCCACCGAGGGCCGCCCCCCAGCCACGCGTTTCCGCGTCCCACAGCGAAGGGTGCATGCGGTCGTCTTCGTACACGCAGGGCGGCCCCTGGCGCCACCATATCCACTCGGCCTCGTCTTGGGCGACGGTCTTGTGCGTAGCGATGCGCAGGCTGCCGTCAGCGTACGACGCAATGGTGCAAGACTGCGGGCGCGCTTTGACCACGGTGGTGCCGCGCAGCCCGAGCCCGTAGTGGCCGTGCTGGGTCTTGAAGCCTCCATTAAAGGCCGCAAGCAGAGCGTCGTGATGCGCCTCGGGGATGAGACCGGGTCGTTCAAGATCCCGGGCATCCACAACGTTCGGCCTGGGTTCCACGGTGCCAGGCACGAGGGAAATGCGCACGCGCGCCAGCTCGAAGGCCACGACGAAGAGCTCCGCCCAGGGGCGCGAAGCGTCGGGGTGCAGCAGCGTTTTGGCCATCACGCTGGGCTCAGTGGGACGCCGTGGATCGGCCACGGGCACCCACACGCCGTCCACCGCGGTCTTGGTCTTTTCGTGCATGGGTGCCACGCCCGGCGGACGGAACGGGGGCCGAGGCGTGGCGGTGGCGGCCGCGGCCAAAGACGCGCTCGGGGCGGGCGGCGGGATCTGGGGTGCGCTCCAGGCCGGTGCGGGGGGCTGGTCCGAACGCAGCAAGCGGTTGGCGCGGTCTTCCAGGCCGTAGGCGAAGATCTCCAGCCGCTCTACGGCGCGCGCGCCCACCACGGCCCGCAAGCCGTCCGCGAACATCGGCCCGAGCCAGGGCACCCGATGTACGAGCAGCCACAGTAGCGGCACGCTCACCAGACCGCCGAGCGCGAGGACCAGAACACGGCGTTTCCAGCGCCGCTGCTTGTGAGATCGGTTGCTCACTGTACGGTGATACCGCGCGCCGCAAGCAGCTCGGACAGGGCCGGCTTGAGCTGTTCGGACGCTTGGGGGTACGCCGAACGTGCCAGTTCAAAGAAGCGGTTGCCGCGGCTCGTCTTCAGCGAGGAAGTCACGGCTGACTTTTCCTCGCCGCTACCGAATTCCAGGACACCCAGCAATAGCTCCGCGGCGTCGACCACGTCGATGCGACAGAGCGCCCGGAGTGCCGAAACCCGCGCGTCGTTTTGGGCGGCCGTGCGGTAGATCCGCGCCAGTGGTTCAAAGGCATGATCAAAGCGCAAACGCTCTAGTGCATCGATGGCTTCCCGAACCACCGGCACATGCTCATCTGCCAGCGCGCGCTCCAGGGTGACAAAGGTGCGTTTGTAGAAGTAGCGGGAAAGCGCCTGCACCGCGCTGAGTCGCACATCGGCGCTCTTGCTTTGGTACAGCAGTTCCAAGGGCGACAAGATTTGGTACAGCCCGACCCCCGCGAGGTAGTGCGCGACGATGACCTGGGCTTGCGGCTTCTCGCTCGGCGTCGCGCCTTCCTCGGCCAGCCCAGCAAGCCTGCCCAAGAGTGCGGAGCGCCGCATGATGCGCTCGTCGGCCTCTTCCGGATCCAAAAGCACGTCCGCACAAGCTTCTGCCGCACTGCCGCGTTCTTCCCACTCGATCAAGTCCACGTGCCAAACGTCCGGCGGCCCCACGTGCTGGCCCACGCGATCTTCCAGGGCTTCGACGGCCTGATTCGGATCTGTGAGTTTTGCGTAGCGCTTGGCGGCGCGCGCGTAGTGCTCGCGTCGGGATGGCTCCCTGGCGATTTCAGAGAGCTTTGAGTACAGGGAGCCGACCCGGGAATAGTGACCCGCCTCCGCACACGCCAGCAAACTTGCGACCAATGCGTTTTCCGCGAGCTGCGCTGGGCCTTTGCGCTTGAGGGTCGCGTCGGCAACTTGGGACCACAGCTCGGCTTGCTTGAGGACTCCCGACGAAGCCACGCGTCCGAGCCCCTGGCGGCGCGCGTAGTCTGTCATCTCGCGCGCCAATGTGGCGGCGGCGGAAAGCTCGCCAGACTTTTCGGCCAGGCGCAGGGTGTGCGCTTGGAGGCGCAGAGCGTGATAGCGCAAATTGTCTTCGCTCAAAATGCGCACGGCGTTCACTGCACCCTCCAGCACGTGCTCGAAAGTACCTGACATCTCGCCGACGGCGATCAGCACATGGTAGCAATCGAAAGCCCGCTCCCGCAGCCCGGCGGACTCGTAGCGGTCTGCCGCCTCTTCCAAGCGGTGCACCGCTGCAACGATGGACTCCTGTTCGCCGCGGGCGTCCCCCAGCTTCCGCGCCATGCGCGCGATGTTAAAATGCGCGAGCCCGGTTGCGTAGCTGTCGCGCTCCGTGCCGATGCGCGCCGCCAGGCGCGACCACAGGGAACGTGCGAGCTTGAACTCGCCGGCGTGCTCGTAGTGCAAGGCACTGCGCACGAGGAGCTCCCCGCTTTCGAGCTCTTGAGCGGCGGCACGGTGCATTTCGACGGCGCGCGCCGGGCTTTCGTGGGCCCACGCAGCGTAGCTGCGGGCTCGGTCCACGGGCGGAACGTTGGGCATCAAGCGCTGGATGCGCGGGTTGTCTCGCAAATACCAAGCGACGGAAAGCGCATAGCGCGGCTCGCGCATTGCTTCGAAGGTGTCGGCTAAGTGCACCGCTGCTTCGCGATAGACCTCCTCGCGGCTGTGGGTGGCCGAGATCCCCGAGAGCAGCATGCGTGCGGCATCGTCGTAGCGTTTGCTGCGCAACTGCGTGCGCCCGCGGTTGATGCGGTCCTCGATGGAGAACTCGGTTTGCATGTCGGCGAACCAGCTGAGCGGCTTAGCCATGGCGCACCGCGCTCCGCCGCCAACGCGTGCTGTCTGGAGCCGCGCCGTGCATGGACTTGTCGTCGACGACCGGTTGCACGGGCGTACGCGGTACGGAGTCGTCCAAGATGCGGTGTGCTTCGCGCTTGCGTTCGCTGCCAGAGCCGAGGGAAGCCTGGTCCACTACGTAGTGGGTCGCGAGTAGATCCAGATAGTCAAGATTGAGCCGCCCGCCCGAGGGCATCATGAAGACCCCGCTGATCTTTGCGCGCGCGGCAATGGCGGCAACGGTCTCCCGGGGGATGTACAGGGAGCCGTGAGTAAAGAGGTGCACGACCGGCTCCCGAACATCCCGAGCGGACTGCAGCTCCAAAGAACGCTGGAAGTCGGCAAAGACACGCACCGGGTTGCGTCCGTGCTCTCCTTTGAAGCTGAGCAAGTACGCGATTGGCAATTGTCCGCCGCGTGCCGATTGGGCCTCGTACAGCCGCGAATCGAAGAAGCGGAAACACACGTCCTCTCCTGAGAGCAGCAGCTTTTTCGACACGGCGATCGCCATGCCGCGCGCAAAGGTCGCGCGCTCTCCTCGCATGGAGGCGGAAGCGTCAATCAGTACGTGGTGTAGACGGCTCGCGTCATCCCGGGCCTGCTCACGGGAGTAATACAGCACCTCGTCGTCGGCCATGCGCCGCATCAGCTCGGCTTCGTCCCAAGCGAGCTCCGTGAGCACGAGGCTGTCGATGCTGCCCTTGCGGGCTAGGCCGGCATAGCCAAACGCCGAGTAGGTGCTGGCGCCGGGGCGCGTCTTGGTCTCGAGCACGCTGGGCAGTATCTCCAAAGAAAAGTCCACCACGTCGTTGGCTTCCGGTGCGTCCAGGGCGGCCAGAATATCGACTTGGGTCAAGGCGCCCTCGGAGGCATTGCCACCCAGCATGCCGAAGAGCTGCAGCGTGTCGAGATCCAGAGCGTCGATCAGCGTCAGCACGAACAGTCGCGCTTTGACCAGTTCGATCAGGGCGCGCACATCGAAGGTGCGTCGAACGGAGGTGAACAAACTCGGCAGCTGCGCCTCGACTGCCTCGAGCAAACTGGCGTCGTAAGGCACGCCGTTTACGTACGCTGCCGCGGTGGGAATGCGCGCCGCGACGGTGCCGAGCAAACGCGCCAACAGGACCACGACGATGTCGTCGCTGAGGCGCAACGTGCGCGAGCGCTGAGCGGCCTCGCTGGCCGCGACGTCGGATATCAGCGCCGAATACTGATCGAAGACCCTGGGGTCCTCGCCGCTCTGAGTCAGCACCTGGGCGCCGTCGGTGCGCGGGCCCAGGCTGAGTTGTTCGTTGGAAGATGCGAGCAACAGTCCCAAATCGTGCACCAAACACAGGGGCACGCGCACGCCGAGACGATCGAGGTCGCGGTGCCAGCGTAGTGCGCGCAGCGCCATGCTTGCGGCGTGCGGTCGCACGACGGACAGCGCCAAGGACCCGATCGGCCCGGCGACGGAGGAGTCCCGGGCAAGCTCAGCGGGCACGGCCATGGCCGAACGTTACCCGACGCGGGGCTGGCCTGCGACCCCGTCGGCAGCTCTGCCCGGCGTGGCGTCCGCTTCGGGCCCGGTTCCCTCGCCGCTTGGGGGCAACGGCGCCGCCAAGCGCTCGGCCAGCTCCCATGGACGCTGCCCGGTGATCAAGCGCGCGCCGCGTCGGTAGCTGATGTAGCTCCAGAACCAGTTCAGGAGCACGCTCACCCGATTGCGGAAGTCGATCAGGAACCAGATGTGCACGAAGAGCCACGCTAGCCACGCCAAGAATCCCGTCAGCCGCAAGCGGCCGCCCCAGGTCTGCGCAACAGCCCGGCTCCGGCCGATGGTCGCCATGATGCCTTTGTCGACGTAGACAAACGGTGTCGTTGGTTTTCCGCGCGCACGCCGGAGGATGCACTCGGCTACGTGGCGGCCTTGTTGCGCAGCGACGGGCGCCAATCCTGGCAGTGGGTCGCGCTCGCCTTCGGGCACGAACCGCACCACGTCGCCGATGGCGAATACCTCGGGATAACCCCTGAGACTGCAGTCGGGTTCTACCAAGATGCGGTCCGAGGCGTCGAGTTCCACTCCGGCACATGCCGCAAGCTCCACCCCGCGCACGCCGGCGGTCCAGATCACCGTGGCGCTTTCCAGGCGCTCTTCTCCGTTTTCACCCATGCGCACGCCGCGCGCGCTGATGTCCGTAACGCTGCGTTTCAACAGAACCTCGACGCCCAGCTCTTCGAGCTGTGCCTTGGCGCGTTCTTGTAGCTTCTCGCCGAAGGCTCCGGGCAGAAGCCGCTCTGCGCGCTCGACCAACACCACGCGCGCCTCTTTGGGGTCAATGGCACGGAAATCGTCCGCCAATACCGTGCGCGACAGGTCGCTCAGCGCTCCCGCCAGTTCGACGCCCGTGGCGCCGCCGCCGATGATCACGAAGCAAAGCAGTCTTCGTCGGGTGACTTCGTCGGGCTCACGCTCGGCAGCTTCAAACGCGCACAGCACCCGACGGCGGATCTCCAGCGCTTCGTCTACGGTCTTCAGCCCCAATGCGTAGCGGCCAAAGGTGCTGTCCTTGCCGAAGAAGTTCGTCTTCGCGCCGACGGCGAGCACGAGGGTGTCGAAATGGAGACGGCTGCCGTCGTCCAGGCTGAGGCTACGCGCGTCGAGATCCAGGTCTTGTACTTCTGCGAGTAGCACGCGCACATTGGGCTGATCGCGCAGCACGCGGCGAATCGGGACCGCGATGTCGGCAGGCGACAGCCCGGCCATCGCCACTTGATACAGTAGCGGTTGGAATAGGTGGTGGTTGGCGCGATCCACCAACACGATTTCCGCGTCGAAATCCGACAACCCGCGCGCTGTGGCCAGACCACCGAAGCCGCCGCCCACGATCACCACCCGTGGCCGGGACACTGCAGAAGCCGCCACGACCTCAGCTACCCATCGCGGCCTCGATCGCGAGAATGTCGTCGCGACCGAGATTCAAATCCGCCGCATTTGCGCTGCCAGTGATGCTCTCGGGGCGACGAGCGCCGACGATAGGGATGGCCACGGGGCTTTTTGCGAGCATCCATGCCAGTACGAGCTCGTAGACACTGACCTTGCGGCGTCGGGCCTCGTCGGAAAGCCTGCCGACGCGGGAGAGCAGGGGCGCCCCACGGGTGCCGCCGAAGGGTGAGTAGGCCAAGAACGCGATCTGATGCTTGGCGCAGTAGTCCAGGACGCCGTCTTTCTCTGCGGAGCGGTCGTCGACGTTCCAACGGTTTTGCACGCTGACGATGGGCACGATCCCGCGCGCTTTTTCGATCTCAGCGACGCTAACGTTAGACAGTCCGACGCGCTCGACCTTGCCCTCTTTCACCAGTTCCGCCAGGGCGCCGACGCTGTCCTCGAAAGGCACGTGATTGTCCGGCGCATGCAGCTGTAGCAATGCCAAGCGCTCCACACCGAGTGCGGCGAGGCTGGATTCGGCGGCGGCCTTCAGCACTTCCGGCCGGCCGTCCACCGTCCAGGCGCCCCCCGGCCGGCGGCACGCGCACTTCGTTGCTACCAGCACGTCTTCTTTGCGGTCCGCCAGCAGCGTACGCAGCAGTGCCTCGTTGTGATTGAAGTCGCGATCGTCCGTGCAGTAGGCGTCAGCCGTGTCGATCAGGGTGATGCCCGCGTCGAGGGCTGCATGCACCGTTGCCATGGCTTGGTCTTCGGGAGGCTTGCCGCTGATCGAGAGCAGCATCCCGCCAAAGGCGATCGCGCTCACTTCTGTACCGTCGCCGCCCAATTTGCGGGTTTTCATGCGTGCACCATGCTGCTTCGAGACCGCAGCGAGCATAGCCTCTATTTCGCAGCTCCGTGTCGGCCCCCGGGCCGTGAGGATCCGAGATCAGCCTCTGCGTGCTAAAACGTGGGTTGGGATGCGCCGCTTTTTTTTGATCGCCACGGGTGTCCAGCTCTGGGTCGGGCAGCTCGCCGCAGCGCCGGCGCCCGGCACACTCTCGGAGCCGATCCCGGTGGACACGCTGCCCTATGCGCTGAAGCTGAGCACCGCTGACGCTCCGTCGAGCAACATCGACCGCTACTCCTGCGCGTCGAGCATCGACGAATCCGGCCCCGAGCGCGTCTTTCGATTCGAGCTACCCGCGGCAGCCAGAGTGTCCGCGTGGGTCGAGGAATCCGGGTCCGTCGACGTCGACGTGCACCTGCTCACGGACTTGAACGTGACCGCGGGGCAAGCGACGGGTTGCGTGAGTCGCGGCAATCGCATTGCAGAAGCTGAGATGAGCGCGGGCACGGGTTACGTTGTGGTCGACACTTTTGACGGCGCAGCTCAAGCCGGTACGTTTGTTCTGCGGTTGTATGCCATCGGTGACGGATGGGTGGAGCAAGTGGTTGCAGAAGGCGTACGCTGGCGCTCGCGTCGCTATGCCGATCAAAGTGGTGGCGCGCAGGTCGTGCACCTGATGGCGCTCGACCTGAGCGCCCCGGGCCTACGCATTGAGGCGCACGCAGCGACGGGCTGCCAAACGGTGCAGACTATCGGCGAGGCACTTGGCGCGACCGCTGGCGTCAACGGGGGCTACTTCGGTCTCGGTGGTGGGTGCCCGCCCGTATCGCTACTCAAGAGCGGGGGAACCCTCGTTGGCACCAACAGTCAGTCGCGAGGCGCATTCGGCATCGGCCCGTCTGGGGCACCCCTGATTGACGTGGTGGCCAAGGGGGCGGATTGGCCCGCCGCGTCCGAAGCCCACGGTGGCGGGCCAGTGCTCGTCAAACAGGGCAAGGCCACCACCGCCAGCGACTGGGCCGCGGAGAACTTCACCAGCTCGAATTTCAACGGACCGAATCCACGAACCTGGGCTGGGGTCGATTCGAGCGGCGCCGTCCTGCTTGGCACCGTTGACGGCCGCCGGGGCAATGCGGCGGGCATGTCTTTGGGCGCTCTGGGCGGCTGGATCGCGTCGAGCGAAGTTGGCGGCGTGGAAGCGGTCAACCTGGACGGTGGCGGCTCCAGCACGCTCTGGATCGCAGGTGCCACACCGAACGGTGTCGTGAACTACCCGTCGGACAATTCCAACGCCGAAGAGCCCACACATTCCGGCTCGCGCGCCTGCAGCGGCGGCATGTTCGTTTTCGCGCCGCCCTACAACCATCCGCCACGATTCCAGACCCAACCCGACACGAACGCGAGCGTAGGGGTCCAGTATGTGTACGACGCGGACGCACTGGATTTGAACGTGGACGATGTGCTGAGCTTTGCGCTCTTGGGATCCCCAAGCAATATGACGGTGGACGCTGTCAGTGGGGAGGTGCGCTGGACGCCTGTTGAAACGGATCCACCAAACGTCAACGTGCGCTTGGTGGTCAGTGATAACGCCGGAGCAGACACCGAACAGGCCTTCACCCTGTCCGTCGCCGGCGGACTCGGCGATCCGGATGCCGGCGCCGGAGCAGCGCCGGGGGACGCGGGCAGCGCTGGGGCGACGGCACGGCCCGGGGGTGGTGGCGATGACTCGGGCTGTGCTTGCCGCAGTGCGCCGAGTTCGTCGTCCTGGCCTGCGGGCGTGTGGTGGCTGGCAGCCGCGGCGTGGTGTTTTCGCCGGCGCCGCCGATCCGCGCTGGACTAAGTGGCGCTGGGCTCCTGGTGGCCCGACTTCCAGAAAAAGCCGCGCTCGCGCCGATCGGATCGGAATGCGTCGAGGGCTTCGAAGTCGAGAGCGAAGCGTTGGGCGACTGCAGAGCCCAGCGGCGCGAACAGCCGGTCAGCGTCGATCTGGGTCGGATCTGCAAAGCCACCGACGCCGCTGGCACGAAGCATCGGCAGTTCGGAGTTGTGTGCCCAGTCGCTCACGCCCACAAAGGTCCCCAACTCGTATGCGCGACTGACGCACAGGTGACGCCAGAGCTTCTGCGAGTATTCCGGAGAGTCTTTCCGACTGACGCTCAGGGCGGGCACGACGATCAGATCAGGCTGCTGGGCGGAGGCCAGCACCAGATCCGAAAACCAGAAGTCCGCGCAGATGAACACCAGGATGCGTCGCCCGTCGATCACGAAGTTGCCGAGGTGGTCCCCCGGCTGGGCGAAGCGCCGCTCGTCGGCGTAGGGGCGCAGCTTGTCGTAATGGCCAAGCAGTTGCCCGCTCGGCGCCGCAAGGACTCCGCGGTGCACGGTGCGCTCTCCCTCCTTTCGATGCTGCGAGCCTGCAAACAAGTAGCAGCCCAGAGCCCGCGCCATGGTGCTCGCGGCCTGGTCGTAGGCCTCACCGTCTGCAGATAGAAATATCCGCTCTGGCAGAACGACGAGATCGCCAGCGCAGGACTTGATGCCCGCCGCTGCCAGGGCCTGGTGGACTGCCGCCAGATTGTCCGCTTCGGGCAGGTACGAGAGCTGCGGTTGCAGCAGAACGAGGCGCATGCCGGGGTTGGTAGCACGCCGCGCTGGCGTCGGATGCTTCTCGGGAGCAGGATCCGGGGGCGGCATGCTGCACTGGGTTTTTGCCTACGGCTCAAATATGGATCTCGACGATGTCGAGCGCTGGTGCCACGAGCGCGGTCACGAGCCGATCCGGATCCTAGACGCGCAGGTCGCCGAGCTGCCGGGATTTGCCCTGGCGTGGAACTACTACTCAGACGCGCGCCAAGGCGCGGCCGCCAACGTGGAGGAGAGGGCTGGTCGCTCACTGCCGGGCCTGGTGCTCCAAGTCAGTGCCACGGGTTTGGGTGTGTTGGATCGCAAAGAAGGCCACCCAAAGCGCTACCGACGTCGCTTGTTGCGCGTCGTCACAGCGAAGGAGTCCGCGCCAAGCCCTCCGAGGGCGTTTGGGGAGTCTGGAGCCGCCCGCGCTCCGGATGCGGCAGCTATGGACGCTTGGGTGTACCAAGTGCAGCCGGAGTTCCTTCGGCCGCAGCCGCAACATCCCACATCCACATACGTGAACATCATGCTGCGTGCCGCAGAGCGTCACGGGTTTCCGGGCTGGTACCTGCGTGAACTCCGGGCGCTGTTGCGCTGAGCCTGGCCCGGCCTAGCTGTTTCAGCTACCCTGTGCGCCACATGAAATACGTAGCTGCACTGGGAACGTGGGTGTTTGTGGCTTCGGCGGTCGTCGCGTGCGGCGGATCGAGCGACGACGGTGGCAACAACAACACGACAGGTGGCGTGGCCGGTTCCGGCGCAACCTCTGGTGCGGGCGGAGCTGGCGCTGGTGGCATTGCGGGTGGTGGCGGCATCGCGGGTGCGGGCGCGGGCGGCAGCGCGGGTTCCGGCGCGGGTCCCACGGGGCCCAAGGCATCGGAGTGTTTCAAGGACATCTACGACGGGAACATCAAGGTCGACTACGACCAGTTCCAGCCGTCCATCGGCAGCCACTGCCAAGGCACGAACCACCAAGACATCCAAGGCGTAGAAAAATTGGTGTTCTTGGGCGACTCGATCACTGACGGGAGCCCGCCCACGCCGCAAAGCGGTTACTACCGCACTTTGTTGGGGGCGGACCTCAGTGCGAAGTTCCCCGGCCTGGAAGTACAGAGCTGCGCCAAGGGCGGCGCCGACATTGGCGACATTCCGGGGCAGATCGCTCAGTGCTTTCCAGGCGGCGGCGACAACAAGAAGACCCTGATCGTGTTTACGATTGGCGGCAACGACATCGTGCCCATGGCCAAGTCAAAGGTCAGTGGTCCGGAAGGTATCAAGCAGTCAGAGGCGCTTCTGGCCAAGCTTGCGCCGCAGGTGAAAGCCTTGAAAGACCCGACGAAGTTCCCCAATGGTTCCTACGTCGTATTCTCGAACATCTATGAATATACGGATGCCACGACGGAGATGAATTCCTGTCCCACGGCAGTATTTGCCGGACTCAACGGCACCTGGCCTGCGGGTCTGGAGGTCTTCAAGGCCCTGCGTGAGGGGTATATGAAGATCGCCGTCGATACCCAGACCGACATGATCTTCATGGGCGAAGAATTTTGCGGCCACGGCTACAAAGCGGGGGACACCAACGGCCAGTGCTATCGCGGACCGGGCTCCGCGAACTGGTTCGACGCCACCTGTATCCACCCGAACCCAACCGGGCACGGGGAGATCGCGAAGATCTTTGCGACGGTGATTGCCGAGTAGCTCAGGCCGGCAGCGTCTTGACGAAGTAGAACTCCACGGTGTCGCTCTTGTCGTGGAGTTCCCGGGTCGTACCGGTGTTCTTGTAGCCCCGCTTTTCGTAGAAGCCGTGCGCGGTGTGGAAGCGTGTGTCGCTCCACAAGTCGATGAAGCGCGCGCCGCGTTGCTCGGCGGCACGCTCGACGTGCTCCAGCAACTGCGAGCCTAGGCCGCCGACGCGCGCGTTTTTATCGACGTAGAGCTTCTTCAGCTCGATGCCCGTCGGATCCGTCGCGGGCGAGTAGCCGATACAGCCCACGACCTGGTCCCCGCGCTCGGCAACCCAGAACTCTCCGGAATGCTCCGAAAAGTACGACGCGATCCGGCGCAGCTCGGGGATCTCGCCGTCAACGTCCATGACGCAGCCGGGATACTCGGCGAAGACGTTGCTGATCAGGACGATCAGTTGTGCTTCGTCACTGTCGCTCGCGGGCCGGATGGAGAGCATCACGGCCGAGGATTTGTCGAAAACGCTAAGGAGAAAAGCCCTTAAGAAAGACTAAGTAGGGAGAAGGAAGCGGGCTTTTTGTTAAGAGGCCGCTCGCGGCGGCCAGAAAAGCAGGTGACTCACGCCAAGGCGGGGCCCAGCAGACGCAAGCGATCGAGCAGTTTTCGTAGGTATCTCATGGGCTCCTCCTAGGGATCGGGCGGCTCGCCCGTTCAGGTGTGCTCCAATGTGCGCGGGCTGATTACATAATTTATCGGAGTCTGGCAAAGCTTTTAGCTCGATCGCTGGCAAGTCACTGAAAATACTCGGTAAAGGGCCGAAAATAGTTGGGCGCGAGTTGCTCGTGACCTTGCAGCCGTGGCGCGTTAGGTCTGGCCCATGCAACCGCGCATTTTGGTGGTCGGATGCGGCGCCATCGGCGGCGTTCTCGCCGGGACGCTGCTCGAAATCGGCCAAGAGGTCAGTGTGCTGACCACGAATCCTGCCATCGCGAAGGCCTTGGGGGAGCACGGCGTTCGCGTGGCTGGGCCGGACGCGCCGGCGCCCATGAAACCGGCGCGCGTCCTGTCCGAGCCGGATGCGGGAGCCGAATTCGACTTCATCTTGCTCGCGACGCAGCCGCCTCAAGTCGAAGACGCCGCCAAGAGCGCCGTGGGGATGCTGGCCGCCGAGGGCAAGATGGTTTGTTTTCAGAATGGGCTGAGCGAAGAGCGCGTTGCGAAGATTTGCGGCAAGGAGCGCGTGCTGGGCGCGGTGGTTGCGTGGGGAGCATCCATGCTCAAGCCCGGCGAGTACGAGCGCACATCCGCGGGGGGCTTCACTCTGGGTCGCCTTGAAGGCGCGCCGGACGAACTGACCGAAGAGCTCTCGCGCTTGCTCGAAGCCATTGGACCCGTCACCTTGACCGACAACTTGCTGGGCGCGCGCTGGAGCAAGCTTGCCATCAATGCCGCTATCTCGACCCTGGGCACCATCGGTGGGGATCGTCTGGGCGCCTTGATGCGCCATCGCTACGTGCGCCGGTTGGCCCTCGACATCATGACGGAAACGGTGCAGGTCGCGCAGGCCGAAGGCGTTGCCCTGGAAAAAGTGAGCGGTACTTTGGACCTGAACTGGATCTCGCTGACGGAGGCCGAGCGCACTGCTGCCGGTTCGCCTGGTCTTTTGGCGAAACACACCCTGCTCTTGGCCGTGGGAGCTCGCTATCGTCGACTGCGCTCGAGCATGCTGGCCGCTATCGAACGGGGACGTCCGCCGGCGGTGGATTTCCTCAACGGGGAGGTCCTCGGGCGTGCACCGCGCCACGGGCTGACCGCACCCATCAACCAAGCCGCTCGGGATCTGGTCTGGGCGATCTCTCGTAAAGAGGTGACGCCGAGCCACGAACTGCTGCGCGACCTCTACGATCGCACCCGGGGCGCGGCGTGACCGCCTCGGTTCGAGTCGTGCGGCTAGGGCGTCGGCAGTTGCTCGGTGGGCTGGCCTGCGCGCTCGTGTGGGGCTGCGAAAAGAAGGAGCCGCCCAAGGCGCTCTACACGCTGCCCAGCTTCGTCCTGGAGAACCAAAACTCAAAGCCCACGGGTTCCGAGCAGCTGAGCGACACGGTCTGGATCGCGGCGTTCTTCTTTACGCGTTGCCCCACTATCTGCCCACGCATCACGGCGCGCATGCTGTCGCTAGCTCAAACAGCGGCAGAGCAGCAACTGGATCTGCAGTTCGTGATGTTTTCTGTAGATCCCGAAAACGATACGCCCGCCGTGCTCTCGAAGTACGCCGCTGACAAGCAGCTCCCAGCGGAACGCTTCCAATTGCTGACCGGCGACCTAGAGGTGATCAAGAAGACGAGCGTGCAAGGCTTCAAGGTCGCCTTGGAGGGCAAGCCCGACGAGAGCAAGGAACACCTGGGGCTCCTGCACGGCACGCACCTGATCCTCGTGGGCAAAGCGCTCAGCATCCGTGGCTACTACCGGAGCAGCGACGATACGGAGATGAGCAAGCTGATGGCGGACGCCAAAACGTTGCTCTGAAGCTCGCCGACGAGCTGGCGAGCTAGGCCGGACTCCGCGGGACCAGTGCGGCCGCGCCGCCACAGCGCCACGACCCCAAACAAACGGACGCGGAGCTTCTGATACATTCCCGGGGTGTATCGAGACGAGCGCGGCGCGATTCCAGGCGACCCTTTCCGCCCAGGGGTGCCTCGGGGAGTTGTGGTCCGCGTCGGTCAGACTAGTTGCAGAACCAGTCGTTCTGGAAGCACACGCAGGACAGGCCGCCCCAGGTGCATTGCAGGTTGGTTCCGGTGCAGTTGCTTCCGGGGCTAGGTGGGTTCTGCGGGCACTGCGGAACGTTGCCACTGCAGTTCCAGTTCCCACCGGAACAGAAGCACTCGACGTTGCCGAATCCGCACTTCAGGCCAGTCATGTTGCACTGGGAGTTATCCGCGGGCTGGGTGGCCGGGCAGCTGTAGCAGTCCCAGTCGCCGCCGTAGCAAGTGCATTGCTCCGTGCCGTACTCGCACTGAGAGGTATTGAAACCGCCCTGGAAACAACTCGCGTTGTTGGCTGGCTTGGTGGTCGGGCAGTTGTCGCAATCCCACTGGTTATTCCAGCAGTTGCACTGCTCGTTGCCGTAGGTGCAGAACTGGCCGGCGCCTGCATTGCTGCAGTTACTTCCAGCTTGCGGCTGATTCGTGGGACAGGCCGGGGGGGCGCCACCGGTGCCGCCCGAAGCTGCAGAGCCGGCAACGCCGCCTGCCGCCGCCCCGCCGGCGACTCCGCCCGAGGCTGCAGAACCCGCAACGCCGCCTGCCGCCGCTCCGCCAGCGACTCCGCCGACGCCTGCTACACCGCCGGAACCTGCGCCGCCGCCGGAGCCTGCGCTGCCGCCGCTGCCGCCGGATCCGGCGCTGCCGCCACCGGAGCCTGCACTACCCGCAGCGCCGCCCGTGGCCTTCTTCTCGTCGCCGTCTGAATCCCCGCCGCACGCGCCGGCAAGCGCCGCTGCGCCAAACACACCCAACACCATCGCTACGCCACGTGCATTCATCGGAGTTCCTCCAAGCAAGAGACCGGCTCAGCCGGTTCACCCAATCCCGGGCGGCATCCTAGCACAATTGGCGCGGCGCGGGGCACAGGGGACGCAAGGGCGCGTGGTGTTGAGCGCACGCACCCTCGGGTTTTCCGCCGATCAAAGCAGCCACCCAAGGGGGGACGTGCGGGAAATATTGATATGCATACAAAGTGTCTTCTTCGACGGGCAACCCCAAGGGGGGACGTGCGGAAAATATTTGTACGCATACAAAGTGATCTTCTTCGACTGGCAACCCTAACCAACTGAGCGGCCGAAGGCGCCGGGCTTGGAGGCGCGCGAGATCTGGGCGGCGGTCAGCCGTGGCGCCGAAGGAAGCTCAAAAGCTCGCCGCGAAACTCCGCCCGAACAGGAACTTGAACGTGATCCGCACCCGGGATTTCGATAGCGGTGCAATTGCTTGCGGTCGCGCGCAGCGCGCGGGCGCCAGCCACCAGAGGATCGCCATCTCCGACGATGCTGAGCACCGGCAAGCGCAGCGCGGCGAGTGACTCCGCCGTCACAGCCAGCTCCGGTGCGCCTCGGATCACACCGACCAGCGCGCCCTGGTCGTTCAGGAAGCGCGTCACCAAGCGCACCCAGGCGCGGTGACGCAGCGACGGGCGCGCGCGGGCACTGCCCAAGTGTCCGGCAAGCGGCCCGACTCCGCGGCCCGCTTCCAGGGCATCGGCAAGCTTGGGAATGGCCTTCAGGAATGAGCCGCCGCCGCTGGCCTCGGATTCGAAGCCGGCGCCGAGCACGCCAACGCTGAGCAGGCGTTCCGCGGCCGAACAGGCGAGCTTGAGGGCGACGAAACCGCCGAGGGAGTAGCCCAGCACGTGTGCTCGCTGCAATCCGACGTGGTCCAGCAGCGCGACGAGGTCCGTCACCATCTTGGTCCCGTATTCGCTCGCGCCCCGAGGTTTGTCGCTTTGCCCGTGTCCGCGTTGATCCACGGATAGGACCCGGTACTGCGCGCGAAGGGCCCGGGTGATGCCGGGGATGCGGAAGTTCAGGTCGCCACTGACCGCAAATCCGTGCACCAGCACGACGGGTGGTCCGCGGCCTTCGTCCGTGAAGAAGATCTGCGTTCCGTCGGAGTCGAAGTGCTGGCCCCGGGACCAGCTGGTTCTAGAGCGCAACATGCGACGCTCGCACGGGCAACCTTCGGAAATGCGGGCATGCCGACGGCGTCATCATGGCGAATGTGAATATACTCGCCTCGTCATGGAAGTTCGCTACGAAGATGCCGCCGAGATCATTTCCGGTCGTCCGGGAGCGCCCGTCGCGCTCACCTGCGAGCACGCATCCGAGCGGCTTCCCGAACCCTGGGAGTGGCCTGAGGACGATCGCTGGCTGGTGGGCACCCATTGGGCCTACGACATCGGCGCGAGTGATCTGACTCGGGATGTGGCCATGGCGCTGGGCGCCCCGGCCGTGCTGTCGCGTTTTTCGAGGCTACTGATCGACCCAAACCGCCCCGAGGACTCCGACACCTTGTTCCGCAAAGACGCCGAGGGCCGCGTGGTGCACTTGAACGCGCATATCAGCAGCGGGGAGCGTGCCACGCGCACGACGCGCCTGTACGACGCATTCCACGATGCGGCCCACGCCATGCTCGTCGCCAGTTCGTCGGGAACGAGCAAACCGGTATTGATGGCGCTGCATACCTTCACGCCTGACTACGAAGGAACCGTGCGGCAGCTCGAGGTGGGCGTGCTCTTCGACCGCGACGAGGTGCTGGCAGAACGCATCCGCGAAGCGCTGGCGCAGACGGGCCTGCGCGTGGGCATGAACGAGCCCTATTCCGGCAAGCTCGGCATGATGTACTCTGCCGACATGCACGCCGCCCGCCACGGCTGCCAAACCGTGGAACTAGAAGTGCGCCAAGATCTCGCCGTCGAAGCCGTCGTCCGGCGCCGCATCGTAGAAGCGCTCATCCGCGTCCTGGTCAAGTAGCGCGCCCCGCGCTGCAGTCGCGCCGGCCCTCAAGAACAAGATTCCGAAGTTCCCCGCACTGGGGTGCTTTGCGCACTGCGCACCGCGCCGGCCCTCAAGAACAAGACCCCGAAGTTCCCCGCACTGGGGTGCTTTGCGCACTGCGCACCGCGCCGGCCCTCAAGAACAAGACCCCGAAGTTCCCCGCACTGGGGTGCTTTGGAGCACTGCGCAACCGCGCCGACCCGCAAAAACAAGAGCACTGCGCACCGCGCCGGCCCCCAAGAACAAGACGGCCCGCACAAACAAAAAAACGCGCGCTCCGTTTGGAACGCGCGTTCTTCAGAACGGAGCTTTTCGGTCAGTAATAACCGACGATGCTTGTGGTCAGACCGTAGAGGGTCAGGGTGCGATCGGCTTCTTCGGTGCCGGTGCCCGTGGGCGAGCCGACGTCCTGGCTGCCGCCCACGCCTAGATAGACGTACGGACCGACCAAGATCGCGAAGTGCGAAAAGGGTGAAATGCCAACCATGGCCTCAACGGTGATATCGATCGCCGACGAACTGATGTCGTCGCCTTGGTCCGGGCTTGTCTTTTGGCTCAGGTACGCCAGGCCGAGTCGCGGCCAAATCGAGAAGGTTTCGTCGAAGGGCATGGCGTAGCCCACGCGCGGATGCACGAAGAGCGTCGTGACAGTGGGGGCATCCGCGCTTGTCGACGTGCCGCCGGCGCTCTGCTCCGTCTCGCCAGTTTGGCTCATGAAGACGAAGGAACCACCAACGCTGATACCTTCGGTGACGAAGTAGTCCAGGGCCAGGCGAGGCAAGCCGGCCGCGCCACCGCCGAAAAGATGTACATTCGTGGTCTTGGTGGTCTGTTCGGCGGTTTGCCCGTTGATGCTGAGCTCTTGCTTGTCGCGAATGAAGTCGATGCCCATGACGCCATCGACGCCAAAGACGAACTGCATCTCTTCACCGAGGTTGTCGATGCTAGTGGAGCGTCGCGGCATGGTCGGCTGGTAGGTGCCGCCCCATTGGCCTTGGGCTTGGGCGGAAGCGAGACCGGATGTGGCAACGACGGCCGAAAACGTGAGCAGGGAAAGAGCTTTTTTCATCATGTCCTCCGTGAGAAGCGGCGGGAGAATAGCGCGCGGGGCGGCCGCTTTCGCAAGCTTCGCCTGCCATTATCACGGCCGTGAGAGCATTAACTCTATGATATTGTTCGGTAATTTCCTAGCTCGGACCGTGCAAGATCCACGGGCAGAGCTCGCGTAGCCGCTGCATTCGTGGCTCGAGCCGGGTCGCGTCCGCAGCCCGCAGGGTGACGTGGCCGACCTTGCGACCGGGGCGCGGCGTCTTGTCGTAGTCATGAAGGTGCGCGTCCGGGACGCTGAGCACGTCGGCTGCTTTTGGCATGGCACCGACACAGTTGACCATGCCTGCCGCACCCAGAAGTTCGGTCTCGCCGAGGGGCAGACCGAGGATCGCCCGCAAGTGATTCTCGAATTGGCTGGTGCGCGCGCCCTCGATGGTCAGGTGCCCGGAGTTGTGGACGCGCGGAGCGATCTCGTTGGCCCACAGCTCGCCCTCGACCTGGAACATCTCCAGGGCCAGCACGCCCACATAGTCGAGGGCGTCGAGCAGCTTGGCGGCGTAGTCGTGGGCGCGTGCCTGCAGTTCGGGAGTGACATCCGGCGCCGGCGAGCGACTCGTGCGCAGCACGCCGCTCGTGTGAGCGTTTTCGATCAACGGATAGAAACGAGTCGCGCCATCTTGCGCCCGCACTCCCAGCACGCTGAGTTCGCGGCTGAAGGGCACGAAGCTCTCCAGGATCGCGAGGTTGCCTTCCACGTGTGACCACAGCCGCGCGACTTCGTCTCCGTCGCGGACGACGACTTGCCCCTTGCCGTCGTAGCCGAGGGTGCGGGTCTTGAGCACGCAGGGCAGGCCCGTCTCTTTCACGGCCAGGGCCAGGGCCTGGGGTGTGGCGACGGGCAGGTAACGCGGCGTGGGAATGCCAAGCTGGGTAAATAGCCGCTTTTCTTCGAGTCGATCCCGAGCCACGGACAGCGCGCGGGGTGGGGGGAACACGGACACCTTGCCCGCGAGGGCGTCCACTGCCGCCGTCGGCACGCTCTCGAATTCGTAAGTCACGACGTCGGTCTGCGCCAGCGCTTCCAAGGCCGCGGCGTCGGTGTAGTCGGCGACGATGTGCCGACCCAGCCGCGCCGCAGGTGCCGACTCGTCGGGATCGACGAATACAAAACGTAGGCCCAGCGGCGCGCCCGCCAGGGCGAGCATGCGCCCGAGCTGCCCGGCTCCGAGCACGCCTACCGTGCGAGTCATTTGCTCGGGTCCGGACTCTCGAGCACTGCCGCGGTTTGCTCCTCGCGGAACGTCGTCAGTGCCTTGCGAAACTCGGGTCGCGACGTCGCGACGATAGCTGTGGCGAGCAGCGCCGCATTGGTGGCCCCGGCCGGACCGATTGCCAGTGTCCCGACCGGCACGCCCTTGGGCATCTGCACGATCGATAGCAGTGAATCCATGCCCTTGAGGCTCTTGCTCTCCACGGGCACTCCCAACACGGGAAGCTCCGTCTTCGCCGCCGTCATGCCGGGCAGATGCGCCGCGCCGCCCGCCCCGGCGATGATTACGCACAGCCCGCGGCCGTGGGCGCTGCTTGCGTACTCAAACAACAGATCCGGCGTGCGGTGCGCGGATACGACGCGCACCTCATGGGGCACGCCGAGCCGCTCCAGCATGCTGGCCGCGTGCTGCATCGTGCCCCAGTCGCTGCGGGAGCCCATGATGATGCCCACGAGGGGCTTTCTTTCGGCGCTAGCTGCCAAAGGGCCGGTACCGTATCCGAATCCGCCCCTTCCGCCCAGTCCTTCTGCAGCGCCACTCAGCGGGTGGCCCAGGCGGCTATGGGCGTGCCATTCTCGGCGTACGGCAAACCCATGGAACCATCGACGCCATCTACATCGGGTACCTGGTTGGCCGCGCGTTGCCGACGTTTGAATGCGTGCCTGCCAGTTGCGACGCGGGCCGGGGGTGACCGGCGCGTGGGAACGTCGATCACCGCTTCACTCGCTATCTGCCTGGCGGCATGTAGCTTGATCTGCTGTGGGCCTGCGCCGCAAAGCCGCACCGCGGAGAAGAAAGTGATCAAGAAATCCGAGGAGAGCGTTGCTCCAGAGGTGTCGCTCCCCCGCGCGGATCAGAAGCTGGTCGCGGAGTTGAAGCAGAGCGTGCACGCGCTTTCCCACAAGATCGGTGAGCGCAACACGAAGAAGCACTGGGAGCTGGCTGCTGCAGCCGACTTCATCGCCGATCAGCTGACCGCGGCAGGCTACGAAGTCGGCCGGCAAGGTTTTGAGGTCGACGACGTGATCGCACAAAATCTGGAGGTCGACGTGCGGGGGACCGAGCGGGGTGACGAAGTCCTCGTCGTGGGCGCGCACTACGACTCCGCGCCCGGAAGTCCTGGGGCCGACGATAACGCCAGTGGCACCGCTGCGCTGCTCTCGCTGGCACGACAGTTTCGCGAGCTGAAACTCAGGCGCAGCGTGCGCTTCGTGTTCTTTGCCAATGAAGAGCCGCCGTATTTCCAGACCGACCGCATGGGTAGCGTGATGTATGCCAAGCACGCCCTGGCTCGTGGCGATCGAATGGTGGGCATGCTCAGTCTTGAGAGTCTGGGCGTCTTCAGTGACGCCAAGGACTCGCAACGCTATCCAGCGGAACTACGGGAGAAGCACCCCACTACCGGCAACTTCATCGCGGTGGTGTCCGACACCGCGTCGGCAGGACTGTGCCGTCGCTTTGCGAAGCTGATGCAAGAAGGGGGGCCCGTGCCCGTGGAGCACGATGCCTTGCCCGGGGACTTGCCTGGAGTCGGATGGTCGGATCACTGGGCGTTCTGGCAGATTGGCGTGCCCGCCGTCATGGTGACCGACACCGCGCCCTTTCGTTCGGCCCACTACCATAAGGCAACGGACACGGCGGATCGCTTGGACTACGAGCGCATGGCGCACGTGGTCGTGAGCTTGAGTCGCAGCTTGCGCGAACTTGCGAATCAGCCGGCACTGCCCCCTCGCGAGTGAGGCGCTTGCGTTCTGCGCGCCCGAGTGCCACTCCCTTGGCCGTGGCAGTACGGTCGCGCAGACGTTTCTTGGGCTGGCTGTCCCTTGGCTTGGTCGCCGGTGCGACGGGCGTCGCGGTGCTCAGGGCCACGGGATACGAAGTGCCCGCAGACGTGCGGGGCAGGCTCAAGGTCCTCTCGCCTTGGGAGTACGTGGTGCTCCGCGCCATCGGCGATCGCTTGGTCGCGCCCGGCGAGGTCAACGTTGCGGACTTCGCCGACTCGTACCTGGAAGATATGGCCGCCAGTGACCGTGCGGACTTGCTCAAGATGGTTGCCGTGGTGGAACACGGTGCGCCGCTTGCAGCCGGGTACATTCACCGTTTCTCCGCACTCTCAGCTACGGAGCAAGACGCCGTGCTGACCAGCTTGAACGAGAGCTCTCTGCCGCTGATCCGCGCGGGATTCGAAGCGCTCAAAGCGATCGCGTTCATGGCCTACTACCGGCTACCAGCGTCCTGGCCCGCCTTGGGTTATCCCGGGCCGGTGGCTCCGCGGAGTCTGCAGTGATCCATCAAGGCCGCAAGCTCAGCGCAGACACAAATCTGGACGCCGACGTGGTGGTGATCGGCACCGGGGCCGGCGGCGGCATGGCGATGCGTGAGCTCGCCGCAGCTGGCTACCAAGTGGTCGGCCTCGAAGAAGGCCCTTTGGTCGAGACGTCGCAGATGACGCAGCTCGAAGACGAAATGCTGCCCAAGCTCTACCAAGAGCGCGGCGGTCGCATGAATCAGGACTTCTCCATTCGTGTGCTGGGCGGGCGTTGCGTGGGCGGCTCCACGGTGCACAACATCAACCTGTGCAAGCGCCTGGCACCGGAAGTGCTGCAGGCCTGGGAGCGCGGTCATGCGGTCAGCGGACTCTCTGAGAAAGAGCTGGCTCCGTTCTTCGAGAGTGTGGAGTCTGAGCTGTCGGTCAGCTTGATCCCGGAGTCTGATCGCAACGAGAACAACCGCGTGCTCGAGCGGGGCGTGCACAAACTGGGTTGGAAGGGCGGGCCCTTGCAGCACAATCGAGTGGGTTGTCAGAAGAGTGGCTTCTGCGAGGTCGGATGCCCCTTCGCAGCAAAGCAAAACGCCGCGAAAGTCTTGGTGCCCGCTGCCCTTGCTGCGGGCGCAACCCTGTACACGGACACGCAAGCTCTGCGCATACTGCACGAGGCCGGGCGGGCCACCGGGGTCGTGGCTGCGCTGCTGGATGCGCGCGGACAGCGCCACCACACTCTGACGGTCAAAGCCAAAGCCGTCGTGCTCGCAGGCAGCGCAATTGGCAGCGCAGCACTGGCGAAGAAGAGCGCGCTGCCCGATCCGCATCAACAACAAGGCCAGCGGCTGCACTTGCATCCTGGCGCGCCCGTTGTCGGCCTCTTCGAAGAAGTCATCGATGGGTTTCGCGGCATTCCCCAGAGCTACGAATGCACTGAATGGCTGGATCTGAGTCCGAATAGCGATCGGAGGGTCTGGATCACGACGGCTTTTGCGCATCCCATCGGTGCGGCGGTCACCCTGCCCGGTTTTGGTAAGACGCATTTCGAGTGGATGCAGCGCTATCGACACATCTCGGTGCTGACCGCGATGCTGCACGACGAGACCAGCGGCAGCGTCGGCGTGAAGAGCGACGGGCGCGCGCAAGTGGAATACACGCTAAACGAAGCCGATCGCGACCAGTTGGCGAAGGGCCTCCGTGCCTGCGCGCGTTTGCTGTTCGCCGGGGGAGCCAAGCGCGTTTTGGTGCCGAGTCACCCGCCCGTGGAGCTTGGGGACGAAAGCGCGCTGATCGGGGGCGGCTCTATCACGGCCATCCCACGCAGTGCGGCTGAGTCCATTGGGCTTGCCGCGGCGCACCCCATGTCGTCGCTGCCGATGGGCGACGATCCGAAGCGCTCTGTTGTTACGAGCCGCGGACAACACCACCAAGTGCGCGGGCTATTCGTCGTCGACGGCAGCGTATTCCCCACGAGCATCGGCGGCCCGCCGCAGATCCCGATCTACACGCTGTCCAAATACTTCTGCACCCACATCGCACATTTTCTGAAGAGTTAGCGCCGCGTGGCGACCACGCGCTGCGCGGGAAGCGTGCTGCCGCGCCACCGAGGGTCCCGACCCCAGAAAAATCACATGCGCGAGTCAGAAGTCGTTGTGGGACACATCCTGCCGGAGCGGCCGAGCCGCGGCGTCAACAAGTGTCGGGCCCCGTGTAGGTCCCTCCATCGACGTCCAAACGCCATTGCCCTTTGCCCTGGTCATCCGCGAAGTAGTGGAGCACTGCGTCCCGCCAGGGGCCGGGCGCGCCGCGGTCCTGTGCGCCTTCCCAAACCTCTTTGAGTGAGCAGCGCGGCATGGGGGCCGTGGCTGTGGAGCATTTGTCTGTGCGGCGCGTGGATAGCCCGGTGCCGCTCACATCCACTTCGAGGCAGCCCGTGGGGGTTGTGTAGGCGTAGGAAACTTGCGCGGTGGCGCTGCGAGTCAAATCCATGTGGCCCGTCACAAAGTGCCCTGAGGCGCGGAAGCCGACGAACTTTGCGGCTGAGTCTTGCTTCTGGGCGGCGGACGCCGCTCGGCTTGCGAAGGCGGTGGGATCGAATTTGCCGGGCTTGATCACTGCGACTTCGCCGTCGCCAAGGGCCACCTCGATGCTTTTGTCTTCGTGAAAAAGACTCATGCCAAAGCAGGCCACGCAAGAGCCGAGGGTTGCCAGCACGATCAGCCCGCAGGTGCCCATGGCGAAGTAGCCGAAGCGCCTTTTTTTCTTGGGGGCGGGTGCGTCTGTTGTTGGCGTTGTCTTGTCGAGGGGGTTTCCGAGGGAGATCGGTGTGGGCAGGCCGTAGGGTACGGCGTGTGGGGGGCTGGGGGCCGGAGGCACATGCCGCGCGCCGCCCGCCAGCGGCGAACCGCCGCTGATGAGGGAAGCAACCGGGACGAAGCTGTCGGGCGGAAGCGCGCTGGACGCGTAGCTAAGGGCCTGGGCGAACTCCCGCGCGCTCTGATAGCGGAAGTTCGCGTCCTTCTGCAGCGCGTGCAGCAGCACGTCGTCCAGGGGTGGGGGAATGTCCGGGCGCAGCGAAGAGGGCTGCGGCGGCATTTGCTCGACGTGCGCTTTTAGCAGCTCGTAGAGCGTGCCCACTTTGAAGGGACGCTGCCCTGTGGTGACCTCGAACAAGATCACCCCCGCGGCATAGAGATCTGCCCGCTGATCCACAGGCATTCCGGCGGCTTGCTCCGGTGCCATGTAGAACGGCGTGCCCATCAGGGAACCCGTGCGCGTGGCCTCGCTGAGGCCGCCCATATCCGGCCGCAGCTTGGCGATGCCGAAGTCCACGACCTTGACGTGACCGCTCTTGGTCAGGAAGACGTTGTCGGGCTTGAGATCCCGATGCACGATGCCCTTGTCGTGTGCAGCGCTGAGGGCGTCCAAGAGTTCCGCGAAGAGCGTGACGACTGTGCCGAGCGGCAGGGCGTTGTGCCGCGCCAAAGTCGCGGAAAGGGCTTCGCCCTCGAGCAGCTCCATCACGATGTAGGGTTGACCGTCGGGCAGCGCCGCCATGTCGAGCACGCTGACAATGCGTTCGTGACGGATCAGGTTGACGGCACGCGCTTCGCCGAAGAACCGCTCGACTAAGGCGGGGCTCGCCGCACACTCCTTGGAAAGCACTTTGATGGCGACACGGCTGCCGATGCTCGGATGCACGGCGCGGTACACCGCGCCCATGCCGCCTTCGCCGATCTTCTGGGCAATGCGGTAGCTGCCCACGGTCTTGCCCAACAGCGTGTCGGCGCCGACAGCAGCCAGGACGCCGCCGTCTTCGGTGCAAAACCCTGAGTTCGGGTAGGAGCTGCCGCATTCGACGCACACAAACATGGTGGGCGGGGCAGCATTGCAGAGGCGCCGGGACACGTCCAACGATTGGCGCGCACTGAGGTCGGCGGCCGCGTTAGAGTGCCCGCCGTGAGGTTTCCGGTTCTTCCAGCCATTGGGTTCTTGGCAGCGCTAGCCGCAGCCTGTGGTCGCGGAGCGGCGCCGGGCGCGCAGGATCCAGCGCCTGCGTCAGTGGCCCCGCAGCCCACGGATCCTCTCGAGGTCCATGTACCGCCGCCGGACAGCTCGGAGCCGTTGGTGGCGACCGACACGGAGCCACCGCCCCGGGATAGCAGCACCAAAGACGTGCGCGCGAGCGGCTTGGTCGTCGAAGACCGCGTGGTCGGAAGCGGCAAGACCGCTGCGCCTGGGCGACGCGTGTCCGTGCACTACGAAGGCTTTTTGGAAGACGGCACCAAATTCGACAGCAGCGTGGACCGCGGCCGCCCATTCGAAATCGAACTTGGCAAGAACCGCGTGATCAAGGGTTGGGAAGAGGGGCTGCCTGGCATGCGGGTGGGCGGGCGGCGGCGTCTGACCATTCCGGCGGCACTGGGCTATGGTGCACGTGGCGCGGGCGGAAAGATCCCGCCGAACTCGACGCTGATCTTCGAGATCGAGCTGTTGGAGGTGCAGTAAACGTGACCTCGCGCTTTGACGCAGTCCATCGCAGCACCCGGGTGGTTTTCAGCGATGGGATCCGAGCTGCCAGCGTTGCCGTGCAAGGCGGAAAGATCGCCAGCGTGCACGCTTACGACGAGCGCCTCGATGCCGCGACGTTGCACGACCACGGGGATTGCCATCTGTTACCCGGACTGGTCGACACCCACGCCCATATCAACGAACCCGGGCGCACGGAATGGGAGGGATTCGTGACGGCAACCCGGGCGGCGGCGGCCGGGGGCATCACCACCGTCGTGGACATGCCGCTAAATAGCATCCCGCCCACCGTCGACCGCCCGGGGCTCAGCGCGAAGCAGGCGGCGTCCGCAGGCAAGCTCTGGGTCGATGTGGGGCTTTGGGGCGGCGTCGTGCCCGGCAATACGGGCGAGCTTTCGCCGCTATTCCAGGCGGGCCTGCCGGGCTTCAAGTGTTTTTTGGTGCCGAGCGGTGTTGACGAGTTTCCCCATGTGGAGCGCTCGGACTTGCTCGAGGCCCTGCCCGTGATCGCAGAACTGGGCGCAGTGCTCTTGGTCCACGCCGAGGTGCCCGGTCCCATCGAAGCGGCGGAGCGGGCCGTGCTCGCGTCCAATCCGGACCCACGCAAATACTCCACCTACCTGTCGACGCGCCCCCCTGCGGCAGAGCGTGAGGCCATCGAGTTGTGCGTCGAGCTGTGTCGGCAGACCGGCGCGCGCGTTCACATCGTGCACTTCGCCTGCGGCGATGCGGTGGACCTCTTGCGTGCCGCTAAGCAAGAAGGGCTACCGTTCTCGGCGGAGACCTGTCCGCATTATCTATACTTCGAAGCGGAAACGATTCCCGATGGCAATACGGCCTACAAATGCGCGCCGCCCATCCGTGAAGCGCGGCATGGTGCGGCTCTGCGCGCGGCGCTCGCCGACGGCAGCATCGACTTTTTGGTCAGCGATCACTCGCCCTGTGTGCCGCAGTTGAAGCAGCTGGAAAGCGGCAGTTTCTTGGAGGCTTGGGGTGGCATTGCTTCGCTGCAGCTGGGGCTGTCTATCGCACATACCTTGTGTCAGCAGGGCGAACTGTCTTTTGCCAAGATCGCCGAATGGATGTGCGCGGCGCCGGCGCGCGTGGCGGGGCTTTCGGATCGCAAGGGGGCCATTGCGCCGGGACTCGACGCGGATTTCGCGGTCTTCGATGTGCAGCGGGAGTGGGTCGTGCGGGGCGCGGAGTTGGCGCAGCGTCACCCGACGACGCCCTACGAGGGGCACACCCTTACGGGGCGCGTGGTCCAGACGTTTTTGCGCGGGTCGAAGATCTACGACGCGGGACAATTTTCCGAAGAGCCCCAGGGATCCCTGGTGGCCGCGGGGGCGCCGGTATGAGCTGCTTGCGCATCCGCGGTGACGATTTGTGGGTAGAAGACACCGATCCAGGTGCGGATCGCGAGACGATACTGTTCAGCCACGGGTTGCTGTGGTCCTCGGAGATGTTCGCCGATCAAATCGCCTCGCTGAAGAGCGAGTACCGCTGCGTCGCCTGGGATCACCGCGGGCAGGGGCGGAGCGCTTCGAGCTCGCTGCCCGCCATCGACATGGACTCGCTCACACTGGATGCCCTGTCGATCATGGATCGTCTGCGGATCCCGGCCGCTCATTTCGTTGGGCTCCGCCTGGGCGGATTCGCGGGGCTGCGCGCCGCACCCCGCTTCCCCCCGCCCCCGACCCCCCTGGCCCTGCTCCCGCCCCCCCCCGGGCCTGAGCCCCGGGGGAATTTGCCGAAGTATCGTGTGCTCGGATTCGTGGCACGGCATTTGGGCGTGCAGCACACCGTGGACGCGGTCATGCCGGTCATGTTCGGCAAGACGTTCTTGACGGATCCGAACCTGCAGGCCAAGCGAGCCGAATGGCGCGGGCGTCTGGCTGCGTCCCGGGACGACATTTGGCGGGCGCTTGCTGGCGTATTGGAGCGGCCGGGCATCGAGCACGAGCTACCGAACATCTGCTGCCCAACCCTGGTCCTGGTCGGCGACGAGGATAAGGCCACGCCCCCTGCAAAGGCCGAGCAGATCGCCCTTGGGATCCCGGGAGCGCGCCTCGAGCTGGTGTCCGGCGCCGGGCATACCTCCAGCGTAGAGCAGCCCGAGCGGGTCACAGCCCTGCTTAGCGAATTCCTCAAGCAGCAGGTTCGGCAGCGGGATTAGGCCTTCGCTTCCTGCGGGGCACCGCGCAGGCTATATTTCGATGGCGATGCGCTTTCGGAGCTGGGTGTTTACGGCGGCGGGGCTGAGTGTGGCTCTGCACGGTCTGGCGCAACCCCCGCTCGACCTAGTGGACCCCTGGAAGCGCACCGAGGCCGCGCCGAAGCTCGACAGTCAAGACCCCTGGCAAGACCCCAACGGTCCGAAGCTCGACAACCGCGACCCGTGGAATGAGGCATTGCTCTTCGAAATCCGAGATCCCTGGCGGGATCGCAGCGCGGAAGTCGCCCAGGCTGTGACGACCGAAGATCCCTGGCACGGAGATGTGCCCACCGCGGCGTTCCCCCCGGTGTCGCATTCCGTGCCCGTCGCCGACCCAGCCCGGTTGCCGCGTTTGCCTGCGCCGCGGCACGCGGTTCCCACCGCGGCGTTCCCCGCGCTTTGAGCTGGCACCGGCAGGAGGAGGCGCTGGCAGGGCTTCCCCGTTGTGTTGCGGCGGAGCCTCGGCAAAGATGCGTCCTGCCATGGAGGACTTCACCGAGTTGCTGGACCTTGCTGCCGGGCGCCTGGGCGGCCGCGTTCTGTTCGCCAACGATGAGTTCTTCGCCGAAAAAGAGAATCTGATCAAAAGCGAAGCCGCCGTCTGGCTCGAGCACGAATACACCGAGCGCGGCAAGTGGATGGACGGCTGGGAGAGTCGGCGACGGCGAGAGCCGGGCTATGACTTTGCGCTGCTGCGGCTGGCGGTGCCGGGCATCATTCGTGGCGTTGTCGTCGACACAGCGTTCTTTCGCGGCAACTATCCCGAGCAGTGTTCACTGGAAGGCGCATGGGTAGACGGCTACCCCAACCCGGAAACATTGCTGGAGCCCGAGGTGCAGTGGGAGACCCTGCTGGAGAAATGCGATCTGCAGGGCAATGAAAAGAACCGCTTCGAAGTGCGTCACCCAGGGGCGTTCAACGTGCTGCGCTTCAACATCTTCCCGGATGGTGGCGTAGCGCGATTGCGCGTGCACGGAGAGCCCGTGATCGACTTCGGCCACTTGCCGGTCGGGCCGGGGCTGGTGGATCTGGCGGCCGCGCTCCATGGCGGCCGCGTGGTGGCGTGCAGTGATAGCTTTTTTGGACCCAAGAACAACCTGATCATGCCGGGGGACGCCCGCAATATGGGCGAGGGTTGGGAGACCCGGCGCAGGCGCGGCTTGGGCCACGATTTCGTCGTGGTGCGGCTTGCCAGCCGGGGCACGATCCGCTGCGTCGAGGTGGACACGACCCACTTCAAAGGCAATGCCCCGGCGCGCTGCCTCGTGGAGGGTACCTGCGCGGAGGGCGAGGCGCCTGGTGCTGACGCGCAGTATTGGCCCATTTTGGAGGCGACGCTGCAGCCGCATACGCGCCACATATTCATCGACGAAATCAGCAGCGAGCAAGTCGCGAGCCACGCTCGTCTGAATATCTACCCGGACGGTGGCGTTGCGCGCTTGCGACTGCATGGCGAAATCCCCGAAGAAGAGCGTGCGCGACAAGGCTTGCGCTTACTCAATGCGTTGCCCTCGCTCCGTGCGGAGTTGGATTTGCGGGCCTGCTGCGGCTCTTCGCTGTGGGCGACCAGCATGGCTCGAGCTCGCCCCTTCGAGAGCGTGGACGATCTCATGGCGCAGGCGAGCCGGATCTGGACGCAGCTGCCTCCGGACGCACACCGCGAGGCGTTTGCCGCGCATCCGCGAATTGGCGAGCGTCCGGTCGGTTCCGACGCGCATGCGCGATGGTCGCGACGAGAGCAATCGAGCGCGAGTAGCGTCTCGGAAGAAACACGCATCGAACTCGCGCGGGTGAACAAGGAATATGACGAGCGCTTCGGGTTTGTCTTTTTGATCTGTGCAACCGGCAAGACTGCGGACGAAATGCTTGCGGCGGCCAAAGAGCGCCTGAACAACGCTCCAGATCGCGAGCTTGCGGTCGCGGCCGCCGAGCAAGAGAAGATCACCCGATTGCGACTACGGAGGTTGCTGACATGCTGAGCCCGATCACGACCCATATCCTCGACGTGGCTCGAGGCAAGCCCGCCGAAGGCGTCGCGGTCACCCTGGAGCATCACAAGGAGGGCTCCTGGCAGCTTTTGGGTCAACGCAAGACGGACGCGGATGGGCGCGTGCGGGATCTCTTGAGCGAGAACGTCAAGCTGAGCGCGGGCGCTTTCCGACTGACCTTCGACACCACCAGCTACTTCTCGAAAATGGGCGTGGAGAGCTTCTATCCGAGCGTGACGGTCACGTTCTCCGTGAAGGACCCTAGCCAGCACTTTCACGTGCCGCTGTTGCTGTCGCCCTTTGGCTACAGCACCTACCGCGGCAGCTGAGAGTTGCGACCCAGCGCGCGGCTCAGCGCTTACGGCGGCCGTCCAGGATCTTCACGAAGGAGCGGCTACCGAGTTCTTCCGCAGTCAACCCGCTCAGCCGCACGGCTTCTTCGTCCGTGAGCGCGCCGCAGTTTTTCGCGCGCAAGAAGAAATTCAACAGCCCCTGGCCGGTTGCGGCGTCGTCGAAGATGTCGCCGACAAGCGTCGCCTGAGCCGCGCGTTCCACAAACTTCGTCAAGCGCTCGCTGGCCGTATCGAGGCCCAATAGGAAGAAGGCATAGACTGCCGCATAGCGAGTCGGCAGTTGCCCCGGATGCAAATCCCAGCCTTGGTAGAAGCCGTTGACCAAGGAGTGGTTCGCTTGATCGAAGTGCAGCTTCCAGGCGCGGTGTACGGACTCGATGTTCTCCGCCACCTGGAGCGGGCTCAAGGCCGGCCCGTCCTTTGGCGCAGCGTGGGGTGCAATGGGCATGATCGTGGTGGCGCCGTCGCTCATCCACACGCCGGTGTTGGCCAGAGACACTTGCATCACGTGTTTTGCAAAGTCGCAGGAAGCATGGGTCATGCTCTGATACGCCGCAGTGATGTTGCAGCTCGCGGTGTAGTCGTAGGTCCCGAAATGCGCTGCGGTGATGCGTCCGTCCCCCGCGGCGAGAAGGGCAGACAGGCCCGCGCGCCCGTCGAGACCGATGATCACTTGGGTTTGCTCGACCATGACCTCCATCTTCAAAGAACCCGGGGCGAAGCCGGTCTTCGACTCCAGGGTTTGGAAGAGCTTCACCAACGCGGAGACTTGCTCGGGAATTGTGACCTTCGGCAGGGTGATGACGAAGTTGTCGGGCAGCTTCTTGCCGGACTTCGCCGCGAGTTCGGTCAGGAATAGATCCAGAGTGCGCACGCTGCGGCCGCGCAATTCCGCGGTGAGTGGCTTGATACGGATGCCGATGAAGGGCGGCAGCGAACCTTCTTTTATGCCCGCGGCGACTTCGCCAGCGGTGCGCACGGCGTCTTTGTCTTCTTCTTCATCGGGTCGGTTGCCGTAACCGTCTTCGAAGTCGATGCGGAAGTCCTCGACGCCCTCGCGTCCGAGCTTTTCCACGATGCGATCGTAAATCGTCGTGGCAAGCCATGCGGGGCGGTTCACCTGCCGCGCGACCTCGGGGGCCTTGCGTACCGACGCGATCACGCTCGAGGCCTCGTCTAATTGCGCGGGCAAGTGTCCACAGCCTGGCAGGTCCAGTGCGCGCGCGAAGGTGAAGGCGTCCGGCGCGTAGGCCTTGAGCACCCGGCCACCGAGCTCGCCCAGCTTCTTGGCGGTCGTGGCTTTGAATAGGTGCGCGCCGCCATACACCGTGTGCACGGGCTGCCGGCTTCCGCTCTCCCCCGGGAATTGCTTGACGAAACGCTTCTCGGCATCGGTCAGCGGGGCAAGTTGGCTATCGATCTCGGCTTGGGAAAGGCTCGTCTTCATGGCAAGGCGTGGTCTACGACGACTTCGCCGCCTCGTCACCCGCCAAGTTTTCGCGCTGTGGCGGGCGTCAGCTGCCAGTCTGCAAAAAGTGCGAACGTTCCCGCACGGTTGTCCAGCGGCGGAAGGTTTCGCGCGTTGGCCCGTCGTCGGCGAGGAGCTTCTCGAACAGGACGTCCTGGATCCCTTTGTGCACCGCGCAAATGTCGCTCTCGCGCATGCGTCCGAAGATGGACCCCTGGGTGCGGTAGCTGTGCTCCGGCTTGTTGCCGCAATAGGGATTGTAGGTGCAGCTGACGCAATCGGGTTGCCCGTCGAGGTTCGACGCAAGGACCAGTGAGCGCACTGTGTCGTGCATGATCAAATCACGGTAGCGAGCGTCTTGCACGTGGCCGATCCGAAAGGTGTCGTCGCCGGTTTCCGCCAGCATGCGGCCTTCGTCGCTGGTGTAGACGGCGCCGTCGTAGTTGAAGGTGAGCTGTCCGATGCCTGCGCCGCCCGGCGAGCGGATGTCGAGGAAGTTCGGGTCTTCGCCCGTCAGGATCTTGGTCAAGAAGATCGCCGCGTAACGCTCCATCACGCGGGTGCCCTGTTGGTTGAGGTCCAGGATGTAGTCCAGGGCTTCCCGGTAGAACGTCATGTAGCGTGAACGCTCGTATTCGACTTTGTCTTGCGTCTTTCCGGCAAAGCCGAAGGGATCCACGGGGCGCAGGAAGATGGACAGGCAGCCGAGGTCCACGAAGGCGTCTACCAGCGCTTTGGGGCTGTCCAGCGCAGCGCGGGTGATCGTGGGCAGTGCTTCCACGTGGTACAGCACTGGGTCCAGGCCCTGCTCCCGGTAGCGGGCGTTCACCCGTCGGATGCCGTCCGCGGCTTTTTGAAACGCGTTGCCCGTGGGCAGTACCCGCTGCTTGTTGTGCAGCGCTTCCGGTCCGTCGATGCTGGTGCAGATCTGCACCTTGCGCCGAACCAAATAGTCCAGCTTCTCGTCGTCCATCAGCGCCAGATTGCTGACCAAGGTGAACTCGACCTCTTTGCCGTAGGCTTGGTTCTTTTCCAGCGCGTATTCGATGGCGTGTTTCATCACGTCGAAGTTCACCAGGGGTTCGCCGCCTTGAAACTCGATGGTGATGCGCGGCGACGTGCTCTGCAGTGCCAGCTCTACGGCCTTCTCCGCAGTCTCACGGGACATGTCCGTGTCCGTGCGGGTCATGTCGGCGCGGCTGGCGTGGCAGTAGACGCAGGTTTCGTTGCAGCGCAGGGTCACGACCAAGATCATGAGGTTCGGGCCGTAGCGCAGGAAGCGACGCCGCCCGCTCACGCGCTGCACTAGGCGCGCTTCGCTGACCTTGCCGCGGATGAATCCGCGCTCCGCCAGGCGGGCCTCCAGCTCCGGCGAGAGCGTGCCGCCATAAAGTGCGCGTAGCTCTGCTTCGGTGACGAAGGCGAAGTCGCCGAAGTCCGTCGTCAGCAGCACCGAGTCGCCAATGGCGCGGCTGCGAAATGGCAGCAGCTTGCCGGTTGTCTTGGGTGGCGTGGACAGGTTTCTCAATGGCAGCATGGCGTGCAGACATCATGGCACGAAGCGTCGGCGGCGGGAGCCATCGGGGGCCGCGGGTGCAGCGCGGGCTGTCTTTCGCGCCTGGATGGCGCGGTGGCGGCTTTTTTTTTAACGCCGGAACAGCATCCGGGCGAGGCCGCCGGCGGCGAGCCCCGCGAGTACGTCGTCCAACATGATGCCCATGCCCTCGGGCTGGACGTGTTGCACGTCGTCGATCACGCCTGGTTTTGCAATGTCGAACACCCGAAATAGCGCAAGCGCGCCGAGGGCGGTGCCGAGCCCGCCACCGGCCAGCCCCATGGCGATCAGCGCGCCGACTACTTCGTCGATGACCACGCTCTGTGGGTCGGGCTTTTCGAGGCGTTCGGATTCTCTTTGTGCCGACCAGACGCCGACGACAAAGAGCCCGAGGGTGGTGAGGGCGTACACGCCCGGGCTGAGACGACGCAGCACGAAGTGCAGTGGCAGCGCGCCGATGGACCCGACCGTGCCCGGCGCCTTGGGCGCTTTGCCGCAACCGAACCATGTTGCAAGGAGTGTGGCCGTGTTTTCGGGAGCTGTTGTCACGTGGCTTCACAGCGTAGTCCATGGGACGAGGCCCGAGAAGTGGCGCGAGAGAACACGGGGTCAGTGCCGGAGCCGGCGGCGGCGGGAGAGGCGGTGGCGGTGGGAGAGGCAGAGGCAGTGGGAGCGGGCTGCTGCACGAAGCGATTTCGCTGACTCTGACACCGAGACGCGGGCGCGCGCACTCGGGAGAACCGATCGAAGGCCCACAGAAACGTGCGCGCGTGGACGACTTCCGGCTGGCGCGGTATCAGTGCGGTCGCATGAAGAATCCTCTCTGGGCCGGTCCAGTCCTGCTGTTGGCACTGCTTGCGTGCGACAAGGCGAAAAGCATCGTCGGCTCGGGGGATCCGACGCCGGCGGCTTCCTCCGTTGCAGCGCCTGTGGCGTCGGCTGCGCCTCGCGCCGTGGGCGGCGACGACGCCGTGTGCAGCGTGGTTGAGACTAAAGTGTGGGGCAAGTGGGCGAACAAGCGCACGGGCATCACGCCGAGGCAGCTGGGCGGCCAGCTGGCGCTGGGGGTTGCCTTTGGCAATCGGCCCCACGTGATCGTGTTCAACGACCAAGGCGTGGGCAGCTCCCTCAAGCCCAAACCCTACGCGGGAAGTCCGCTGGCCGAGGAGCTAAAGGACAAGAAGAGTCGCCGGGATCTGCAGCGTGTGACCCCGGTTCGCATTGACGGCGCCACCACCGCCTACGCGGACTACCGGGACAATCACGCAGACGGCCGCCGCCGCATCGCGTGCGAGCTGGTCACGGAGAAGAAACCCGTGCTGCTCTTCGACGGCACGCCGCTGCTCAAGCGCAAGCAGGAAGAGGCGGAGACGGGCACCCCCGCGGCTGCGCCGCGCTCCGTGGCAGCGGTGGCCAAGGCGCTGGGCAAGGGCCGACTGAAGCTGCCCAAGCGCGCTGCCCCGAGTGGCGACAGCGTCCCCCCCGCCGCGGCGGATGCCGCCGCCCCAGCGGCGCCTCCGGTCGATCCCCCGGCGGCCGAAAAGACGGAAATCTTGCGGGAAGTGCGCGACTGTCGGACCTTCGTCGACGACGACGGTTCGGTGTGGGCAGTCGGATCCGAGCTCCATGGCACGACGCAGCCCGCGGGCACCAAGTGGACCCTGCGCACGTTCGTCGCGCCGGATGCGGGGCGTGGCTACATCATGCTCGACGCTCACACTCTGCCCAAGGAGCCGAGAGATTCAAAGGATCTGCATACTCTCGAGTCCGCCGTGGGCATCGAGCTCGGGGGCGCCGAGCACGCAGTGTTCGGGCGTTACCGGGGCAGTCTCTTCGGCTACCACCTGGACAAGAACTTCCGTCTGCGCGGTGGGCGCAAGAGCTATCGCGGCGGCTATCCAAACCTGCCGCGCTTCTTCGCGCAGGGGGGCGACATGCGCATGCTCGTTGCGCAGAAGGTGGCGCAGGACCGCTGGGCGATGCGCTACGGCGCGCTGACCCGGGCGCTGCCCCGCAGTCTGGAGCCGATCAAGGTCGAGGGGCCGGACACGTCTTTTGCCGAGCCATCGCTGGCGAAGGCCGGCGAGCAGCGCTGGCTCGCGTATCACCGGGGCGCGCGCCGAGACGGTCGGCTGGAGCTCATCCCGGTCAACGAGGCCCTGGTGCCCGTGGGCAAACCCTATGCGGCGACGCCTGAGGGAGAAGAGGTGTCCGAGTCCCATGTGTTCGCCCTGGCAGACGGGAAACTCCTGTTGGTCTTCTTGTCCGATCAGGACCAGGTTCCGGTGCTCACCAGCCAGGTGCTGAGCTGCAGCGTGCGGACCTGAGTATTCGTAACTGTCTGAAATTACTTTCATAATGCGTGTGCCGCGTGGAGCGCCTTGCGCATTGGCGCGCCGAGCCCTAACGATCGGTCATTGACTGACCGCCGGTCAGCAGGTGAACGAAAATCGGACCATGGGCGTCGCAGAGCGTCGACAGCGGGAGCGGAAAGAGCGGCGCCAGTGCATCCTGGATGCGGCCGAACGCGTGTTCTTGGACAAGGGACTGTCGTCGGCCACCATGGAGGAAATCGCCCACGTTGCGGAGGTGAGCAAGGGCACGCTCTATCTGTACTTCAAGGGCAAAGACGAACTGTATCTTGCGATTGCCATGCGCGCGCTGAGCGAACTCCTGGACCACTTCGAGAAAGCGCGTGCGGTTGGCGGCAGCGGAAAGCAGCGCTTGCGTGGACTGCTTTCCGCGCACGTGGACTTCGCGGTCCGCCACCGAGACCGCTTCCGCGTCGCGACGAGCTGGCTATCCAGCGAGTACTCCGTCGGCGACGACAACCCGGGCTTCGCCGAATACAAAGCGCTGATCACGCAGGTTTACTGCGTCGCTGTCGAAACGATCGAACTCGGCAAACAAGACGGCACTCTGCGACCCGATCTGGACGGGCATGTGCTCGCAACACAGCTTTGGGGTGCCACCTATGGCGCGATGACCCTGCGTGCCAACAGTATCGAGGTCATGCGGCGCATGCCCAACCAAATCGACTGGGACCAGTGGAGCGAGTCCTTTGTGGATCTGATGCTGCTTGCCCTTGGAAATCCGGAGCAGCCCTCCGATAAGGAGCTTTCATGAGTCTGGGTCGAAGCATTCTACGCGCGGCGCTGCCCGTACTGGCGCTCAGCGTTGGAGCCGCCGTCTTGGGCGTGATGATCAAGACGCGGCCCGAGCCTGAAAAGAAAGCTCGGGACGAACGCGGCGCACTCGTCAAGACAGCGTCGGTGCATTCGGTCAAAGAGCGGCTGCGTATCGTGGAGAGTGGCACGGTGATCGCTGCAGAGCAGATCACCGCACAGCCGGAAGCTGCCGGACGCGTGGTGTGGCAGCACCCAGAATTGGTTCCCGGTGGGCGCTTCAAGAAAGGCGACGTCTTGGTGCGCATCGACGCCCGGGACTACCGGCTCGCACTGCGACAGCAAAGCGCCAACGTGAATCGGGCGCAGCTTGAGCTCAAGCTGGAGACCGCGCGCAAAGAGATTGCCAAAGAAGAGTGGGCCATCATCGGAGAGGACATGCGCTCTTCCGCCGAAGGCAAGGCGCTCGCGCTGCGTGAGCCCCAGCTAGATGCCGCCAAAGTAAACGTGGAAGCGGCCAAGAGCGCGCAGGCACAAGCGAAGCTTTCGGTTTCGAAAACGACGCTACGGGCGCCGTTCAACGGATTCGTCAAGGCCGAAGCGGTCGACATTGGGCAGTTGGTGACGCCTCAGACACCCTTGGCCACCTTGGTCGGAACGGATCAGTTCTGGGTGCAGGTATCGGTGCCCGTGGACAAGCTTGGGGTGATCCAGGTACCCGGTTTCAACGCGAAGACCGGATCCAAAGCCACGATCGCGCAGGAAGTCGGCGGAGTTCGTCTGGAGCGCGAAGGCACCGTGGTGCGCCTGCTGGGGGACCTCGATCCCATCGGTCGCATGGCCCGGGTCCTCGTCGCCATTGACGACCCCTTCGACCTCAACGCCAAGCCCAAGGCAGCGAGCGGGTCCGAATCCGAACCGGATGCGGTTTCGAGTCTGCCGCTGTTGCTCGGTGCCTTTGTGGAGGTCGCGATCGAAGCCAAAGTGATTGCGGATGTGGTCGAAGTGCCGCGCTTGGCGCTGCGCAACGGCGACAGCGTGTACATCTTTGGTAAGGACGGCCGACTCGTCGTGCGCAGTGTCGAGGTTGCGTGGCGCCGCGACAAGAGCGTGTTGGTGCGTGCGGGGATCGAGGCTGGCGAGGAAGTCATCGTGAGCCGGCTGCCCAGTGCGGTCCCGGGCATGTTGCTGCGCAAGGCTCCGACTGAGCCGAAGACGGTTCTGGGCAAGAAATGAGCTTCGAGTCGCCGGACGGACCCGGTCCGCTCTCAGGACCGCGCGGCGCCGAACCCGGTGTGGCGACGCGTGCCGGACCGCTGGCCTGGATGACCAAGAATGCGGTGGCCTCCAATCTGCTGATGTTGGTCTTGATCATCGGCGGGCTGTTCACCCTGCCGAGCATCAAGCAGGAGGTGTTCCCCGAGTTTGAACTCGATTTTGTTCTGGTGAACGTGCCGTACCCGGGCGCGAGCCCCGCGGAGGTGGAGCAAGGGGTCGTGCTTGCCCTCGAAGAGGCCGTGCGCGCTGTGGACGGTGTGAAGGAGATCCGCGGCACGGCGGGCGAGGGGGTCGCCACCATGACCGTCGAGCTTTTGCTGGGGACCAACTCGGACCGCGCCCTGGCGGACGTGAAGAGCGCCGTCGACCGGGTGACCAGCTTTCCGAAAGACGTGGAGCGGCCGGTGGTCAGCCTGGCGCAGTCTCGTCGGCAAGTCGTCAGTATCGTCGTGCACGGCGACGCCTCGGAGAAGGCGCTGCGTGAACTCGCCGAGCAAGTGCGGGACGATCTGCTTTCAGACGGCCAGATCACCCTGGTGGAGCTCTCAGGGGTGCGCCCGCCGGAAGTGAGCATCGAGGTGCCCCGAGAGCAGCTGCGCCGCTACAATCTCACCCTCGAGCAAATCTCGCAGCGCATCGCAGCGGCGTCCGTCGAGGTTCCCGGGGGCGGCGTCAAGACGCCGAGCGGGGAAGTCTTGCTACGGACCGCTGAGCGTCGGGAGCGCGGCGCCGAGTTCGCGGAAATCACGCTGCTGTCTCGACCGGACGGCAGTGAGATCAAAGTCGGAGACATCGCCAAGGTCAAAGATGACTTCCGAGAAACGGACCAAGAAGCGTTCTTCAACGGTGAGCGCGCGGCGATGGTCAACGTATTCCGAGTCGGCGACCAAACGCCGCTGAGTATATCGGAAATCGTCAACCGCTACGTTGCGGAGCACAAGACTTCGCTACCGCCGGGCGTCAGTCTCAGTATCTGGAGCGACTCCTCCGAGGTCTACGCCGATCGCGTGGACTTGCTGCGCCGCAACGCGAACCTGGGACTGATCCTGGTGATGATCACCCTGGGACTGTTTCTGGAGCTGCGGCTAGCGCTGTGGGTCACTCTCGGCATTCCGATTTCCTTCATTGGCTCGCTCTTGTTTCTCCCCGCCTGGGGTGCGTCCATCAACATGATCTCGCTCTTCGCGTTCATCGTGTGTTTGGGCATCGTGGTGGACGATGCCATCGTGGTCGGCGAGGCCGTCTACACCAAACAGAGAGAGGGCTTGAAACGCATGGACGCCGCCGTGGCGGGCGTGCGCGAGGTCGCCATTCCCGTCGTGTTTGCGGTGGCGACGACGGTCGTCGCGTTCGCGCCCATGCTTTTTGTGCCTGGTCCCGCTGGAAAGTTCTTCCGTCTGATCCCCATCGTGGTCATCGCGGTGCTGGTGATCTCCCTGGTAGAAAGTCTGCTGGTGCTGCCAGCACATTTGGCGCACAAAGGCTCGGCAGTCTTGGTGCCTACGGGGGCACTCTCCGTCGGCCTGTTGGTGGGCTTGCCCTACGGCGCCAAGTACGCCATCGGCTACGGGCTGGCGGCGCTGTTGATCGGGGCGGTTGGTTTGCTGCTGCTCAAGCGTTTTAGTGAAGGTCGCATCTACAAGTGGATTGAGCGGACACAACAGCGCTTTAGCCGGTTTGTGGAGTGGTTTGTCCAGCGCTACTACGTTCCGGTGATCGACATGGCGCTTTCGCGTCGCTACCTGACCCTATCCATCGCAGTCAGCGTCTTTCTGGCGGTGATGGGTCTGGTCGCCGGCGGGCGCGTCAACTTCACCTTCATGCCCAAGGTCGATAGCGACGTGCTGGTGGGGCAGCTGGAGATGCCCTACGGCACGTCGGTGACGGAAACCCGAGCGGTTGCCAAGCGCATGGAGCAAACCGCCCAGCAGCTGATCGAAGAGATGGGGGAGGGCAAGCCCGTCGGCCGCGGCATTTTCTCGCAAGTCGGCGACAAGGGCGCCATGGCCAGCGGTCCCATGGCATCGGTCAAAGGCGCAGGCGGCAGCCACCTGGCGGAAATTGCGGTGTTCTTGGTGCCGCTCAAAGACCGCCCGTTTTCGTCGACGGAGTTCTCGCGGCGATGGCGCGAGGCGATTGGTGGTGTGCCCGGCGTACGCACGATGAAGTTCGGCTTCTCCACGGGCCCAAGCGCCGGCGCGGCGGTGGACATTGCGCTGTCGCATAAAGACATTGGAGTGCTCGAACTCGCCGCACAGCAGCTCGCGACCAAGCTTGGCGAGTACAACGGCGTGTATGACATCGACAATGGCTTCGCCGCGGGCAAGGACCAGCTCGATTTGCGCCTCAAAGCCAGCGCGCGGGTGCTCGGGCTGACGGAATCGGATCTGGCGCGTCAGGTGCGTAGTTCGTTCTTTGGTGCAGAAGCTGTGCGCCAGCAGCGTGGTCGGGACGAATTGCGGGTGTACGTACGCCTGCCGCAGAGTGAACGGATCAGCGAGCACGACATCGAGGCCCTGATGATTCGCACGCCCTCCGGCGGCGAGATCCCCTTGGCTCAGGCCGCTGACATCCAGCGTGGCAGTTCCTATACCAGTATCCAGCGCACGGACGGCCGACGCGTCGTGCGCGTGACCGCTGAGGTCGACGCCGCCCTGGCGAACGCCAACAAGATCATCTCCGATGTGGAACGCGACGTATTGCCAGGCGTGCTGGCGGATTTTGAAGGCGTGTCGTACTCCCTGGAAGGGGAGCAGCGCTCGCAGGCGGAGACCATGGCTGCGTTGGGCAAGGGCTTCCTGTTCGCGCTGATTGCGATATTCGGGCTCTTGGCTGTGGTCTTTCGGAGCTACGCCCAGCCCATCATTATCATGGCGGTGATCCCCTTCGGCATGGTGGGCGCGGTGATCGGCCATGTCCTAATGGGTTACGATCTGTCTCTGATGAGCATGATGGGCGTCGTCGCGCTCTCCGGCGTGGTGGTCAACGACTCACTCATCTTGGTTGACGCCGCGAATGGCTTCCGCGCCAGCGGTATGTCGCGGCGCGAGGCCATCGTCGCGGGCGGCGCGCGACGATTCCGGCCCATCTTGCTCACGTCGCTGACGACCTTCTTCGGATTGATTCCGATGATCACCGAGACCAGCATGCAGGCGCGCTTTCTGATCCCCATGGCCATCAGTCTGGGCTTCGGCGTGCTGTTGGCGACCGTGATCTGCCTGATCCTCGTGCCCAGCGCCTACGCCATCGTCGACGACATCAAGTTGGCCTGGGAGTCGCTGGCGAGGTTTACGAGCGGACCCAGCCAAGATCGAGACGTCGTCCCGGGAGAGTAGCCGGCGGCGGATCCCGGCGGCTCAGGCTTCGTCGATGGTGCAGGAAATGGGGCGAGCGACGATGACGGTGCTGCCTTCGGGTTGCCACGGCCCGCCCGGATTCCAACGCAGCTTCGGCTGGGCGATCTGCCCAATGAACTTGACCTCACACTCCGCGGTAAAGCGGGAGAGCTTTTTGGAATCGACGCCGGCGCTTGGTTCCCGATGCAGGCGCAGCGCCATATTCGGCTCCGCCCACAAGCCGGCGATCAAGATGAGTTGATTGTCTGGCCAGGTGCGGAAGGGCTGAATCAGGCTCGCCTTGTTGTCGTCTAGGGGCTGGCTCGGATCCGCAGGCCAGACCTCGGTCTCGGACTTGCTCGCGCAGTGCGCGCCATCCGCTTCCGTCTCAGCCGCACAACTGAGCAGCCCGAAGTCTGCGGTGATCAGCGTGACTCGCACTTTCGCGGTCTTGCCCACTTGCCACTCGGCGACGTTGTGATTCTCCGGCGCCTTCGGCGAGATCCAATTCGAGATCGGCGAAAACGGAATGACCACCATGGCGGCGACTAGGGCGGCGGCAAACCAAAACCACCCGCTTGCGACGGGGATGGGTTCGGCGACGCGCTTGGGGCGGGGCTTCTTGCGGGCAGCAGGTGCCATATGGGGACAGGGGTGTAGCAAAGGAGCCGAGGGCTGTCAGCAGCGGCGATTTCCCGTGCAAATGCAGCGGGCTTTGCCCCGGACCGGGTCTTCGGACCCTGCCGCGTTTGCGCGCTCGGCCCGAAGAAAATACTCTCCGGGGCCGAGTCACCGGAAGCTGAACGACGAATATGTCCCTGCCAACCCTTCGAACCGAGCCCGAAAGTGGGCAGTCCGCGGGCTACGATCGCCGCAGCGCCGTCGCGCTATTGTGTCTAGTCAGCGTGGGCGCGGCCGTGGGCTACCATTGGAACGATCTGCTCGATGCCAACGGCCAGCTCGATCTCTTGCTGCTTGGGATCTGGTTGGTCATGGCCGCCTGCATCACTTGGAACGTTTCGCCGCGGCGCGATTTGGCGCTGCTCTTGGTGGGGCTGTGCGGCGGATTCGTGATCGAGTGGTGGGGCACGACGACTGGACTGTGGCGCTACTTCACCAACGAAAGGCCGCCGCTCTGGATCTTGCCGGCATGGCCTATCGCAGCGCTCTCCACGGATCGCCTGGGGACGTTACTGGAACGCGGCGCGCGGCGCCTTGAGCAGCGCGCGGGATTCGCGAGCACGGACCTGCGGCTGACGCGCGGCTATCGCGTCGTGTTCTACCTGGTGGTTCCCGCGTTTGTCGCTGGCATGATTGCGTTTTCCTGGCCCGCGCGCGGCGTGCTTTCCACCAAAGTCGTATTCTTCTTGATGGTCGCCCTGGCGCTGTACTCCACGCTGCCGCGGCGCGACGTGCTGGTGTTCTTCTCCGGCGCTGGCCTCGGGATCTTCCTTGAGTATTGGGGCACGAGTCGGATGTGCTGGATCTATTATACGGAGCAGGTGCCGCCGCCCATCGCGGTGCTAGCGCATGGCTTTGCCGCCTTGGCGTTTGCCCGCGCTGCGGACGCCGTGCTTGGGGCCTTCACCCGGCTGCTTGGTGGACTGCGCCCAGCCGGAAGTCAGAGGCAATCAGAAAACGCGGCGTCGTAGAGGGCCTTACCCAGCACTTCGTGGCCCTTCTTGCCGAAGTGCAGCCCATCGCGAATGGGGTGCGCGTATTCCTTGCAAAGGTGGGTCGGTGTGCCGCAGGACAGTAGTGGGTAGGCGTCAATGGCGACGTCGATCTCGCCGTTGCTCTTCTGCGCCAGGATCCAGGTATTCAAGCGCAGCGTGGCCTGACCGCGGCGCTCGTTGAAGTACTTCGTAAAGCCGCCCCAGGGCGCCACACTGATCGCGACAACCCGCGCGCCGTGCTTGCGAGACGCTTGATACACTCGCGTCAGGTCGCGGCCGATCTTGGCCACGGTGCGTCCGGCGGTCAGATCGCTGTATAGATCGTTGACGCCGCCAAATACGACAACGTGGGTGTAGCGCACGCCCGCGACACTGCGGCCGTCTTCGTCCATCACGTCACGGAAGAAGCGCGCCCGCATCATGTTCACCATGTCGCCGCCCTTGCCGAAGTCGTCGAACTGGCTTTTTGGGCACTGCTGCTTGACGTACTTCCAATAGCCGCCGCCACCCACGCGCCCGTCGGACAGCGAGTCGCCGAGGATCGCAACGCGCAGGGCCGCCTTGTCCGTCGGCCGGGCAGCGTCGCTGGCATCAGGCGCGGGCGGGGCGACAACTTCGGCCGTTGTGGGCGCCCGGGGCACTGATTCGGAGCTCGGAACAGCCGCTGGCTCCGTGTGCGGCGCACTCGGGGCATGGGGCGCCCCGTTGCCCTTGCTGTTGCACTGGCTGAGCAGCGCGGCGCCCAACGCGACCGACGCGATCAGCAGCGCTGTGAGGGACGGAGTGCGGAAAGAACCCATCGGCACCCGTTACTAGACACGAATTTCTGGGTGCGTACCGCGATTCTGATAACGTCGCCGCAACATGGGCGCCGTCGCCGAGGTCTACGAACGCACCCGCAAACGTCCGGATTTATTCTGGAATACGTATGTGTGTCGGCCGCTTGCCGCGGTTTTCGTTGCCGGCGTCAAAGACACGGCAGTCACGCCCAACCAGATCACCTTGGGCGCTTTCGTGGTGGCAGCCGTCGCTGCGGCGCTGTTGATCGCCTTGCCCGGGTACTTGGGCCTGGTGCTGGCGATCGTGGTTTACGAACTGTCCTACGTCCTGGATTGCGCCGACGGCATGCTCGCCCGCTGGCGCAATCAGCAGTCCACACCAGGACACCTGCTCGACTTTCTGATGGACGAGATCAAGGCGTTCATGATCCTGGCCGCCGCAAGCGTGCGCCTCTGGCGCGAGCACCAGAGCGAGGTGTTTCTGTTGATCGGTCTGGGAGGCCTGGTGTGTCTCTCGACCGGCATCGCCATCACCACGTTCCAGAGGCGCCCAGAAATCGCGCCGCCGGCGCTTCCCGCGGACGCGCCCGCGCCGTCGCCCCCGAGTGTGGTGAAGCGCGCTGTCGGCCTAGTCGAACGCGTCGCAAAGTTCCTGATCCACTATCCGTCGTACATCTTGTACGTGGCGCTGACGGGTCGCTTGGAGTGGTTTCTCTATCCGTACGTAGCAGTCAACGCCGTCTACGCCGCGAAGTCGCTGCTGTCCGTCGCCCTTAGATTCGGGCGCCGCTAGGCCCGCGCTGACGACGTTCACTCAGGGCCGCTACAACCCCCGATGCGCACGCTCTTCGGCGAACACTTCTACGATGTGTCCGTCAAACAGATAGCTGGGCGCAGCCGGCCCGCGCGCAACGGAGTCTATAGGAAACGCGCGCAATCCGTCGCTGCGCGTTGCTTGTAGCCGCGCGCTCAACGTATCCCAAGGCACGACGGGTGCGCCACCGACCTGGGCGAGCAGGAAGCCCCAATCGCCGAAAGTGGGCACGGCCGCGCGGTACTGTGTTGTGGCGAACCCGGCGGCTTGCATGCTGCGCGCTGCGATGGCGAAGGTGCGCGGGGCTGAAAACGGGCTCGTGGCCTGGGCTGCCAACACACCACCGGGCGCCAGCAAGCGACGCAGCTGCGTGTAGAAATGCACGCTGTAGGCGGCGCCGTCAGCAAAATGCACTGGGTCCGGCGCATCGACGATGATGACGTCGAAGCGCGCCGCTGCGTCCTGAGCGTAGCGTGCGGGTTCGTCATACACGATATGCACCCTAGGCGAGGCCAGCGCGTCTTCGTTGCGTTCGCGCAAGAAACGCAAGCTGGACGCGACGCGTACTAGCGCCGGCTCGGGGCAGACCGAGGTGATGTGTTGCACGCTGGGGTGGCGCAGGGCTTGCAACTCGGCCAGCCCAGTGCCGCCGCCGAGGATCAGCACGTGCTTGGGCGCCGACGTCGCCGCCAACGCCGGAGCGACGAGAGCCTCGTAGTAGCGGTGCGAATCGATGGTCGAGATACGCAAGCGTCCGCCTTCGTACAATTCGAAGGCGCGCTGTCCGCTGGTCACCGTGATCTCGTGGTGCACGCCGGCGGCGCGGTAGGAAAGCGTGTTGGTCGCGGCGGCCAGGCTGGGGGAGGGCAGGAACCGCTCGGCGGACCCTAGGCTGACCAAGCCGAGACTCGCGCTGCCCAAAGCGCAGATGCGAATCGCGCGACCTTGCAGCAGTGGAGAGCCCACATACGCCATCAGCCTCGGTGTCCACCCGGCGAGGGCACACAAGAGCAGCGCAAGCACGGCAGTCGTGCGCCATGGGCCGACGAACCCGAATGCCGCGACGGCGCCCGTTCCAAATAGCAGCGCGGCGAGCAGTGGGAACGGACGCAGCGCCAGTCCCACGGCGTCGAGTTGGCGAGCGGTATTCCCGAGGGCACGCAGGGCAGCGCTTGCTGTGACTCCTGCGCACGCGCCGCCCGCCACTGCCCCCGAAGCCACCAGGGCGCCGACCTCGGTGCCCGCTTCGAAGGCGAAGTACACCACGGGTACCGCCAGGGAAGCGATCAAGCTCGTCGCGATCAGGCCGAGGACCATTGCGCGGGCGGAGCGTCCGAAGAATGCGCCGATGCCGGCGGCAGCCACGCACAGCCAGGCCACGCCGTTGGCGGCGCCGGGCCGCGCGGGTTCCAAGTAGGCGCTTGCGGTTGCCATCGACAGCTGGTGGCAAGTTGCGAGGCACGCGCCGAATACCAAGCACAGATAGGCGAGCACCGGCAGCGCCAGCTCGAGCTGCTCTGGGCGCGGGCCGGCCGCGCGGTAGCCCGGCGGCGCGCCGTCACTCGCGGAAGCTCCGCTACTTGCCGCCGCTGTAGACGCCGGATCCGCCGCGATAGCCACTGCTGCTGCCTCCGCCGTCGCCCAAGCACGAGCCGCAGGCACCGAGCATGCAAATCAGCAGGATCATCACGATGATGATCAGGATCAGCGCCGTGCCGCCGCAACCCGCCGCCTTGGCGCCGCCCCCGCCCGCGACCGCGCCGCCGCTGCCGACTGGGAGGCCGAACGCTTGCGCGATGATCGGCCAGGACATGGTCGCGGAATAACTCCAACGCACTTCGCCCGCACCTTCTTCGCGGGACAACACATCGCTGCCGTTGACGAAGTCACTGACATGGGTCGTCTCACCGACGTCGCACTTCCAGTACACTTCGCCGAGCACGTAGTCGACGCGGGCAATATTCGTATTGCGCTGATTGAAACTGCGGCCGCCCCAACCGGCGCGCCCCGGCATGCCCGAAAGGTCCAGCTCCGCGATGTTCGCGGGCGTGACCCAGCTCCAGCCCGTTTCTGGGTCTTTGACCAGCCAGCGGTAACCGACGGGCTGACTCCAGAGCAGATACTCTTCCCAACTGAAACGCTCGCCCTCGAAGTCCGAGCTCCGGCGCACGTAGGCGATGCAGATGTATTCGACTCCGTCGAAGGTGCCGCGGGATCCGATGGGGATATCCGGCATCTGCATCATGCGCTCTTGCTGCGCAACGACTTGCTGCAGAGCGATATCGCTGACGGCACCGCAATACGGACAGCCCACGCGCTCTGCGCGGTCACCGGCTAGTTTGGGGATTTCCCCGCCGCAGCTGGGGCACTTGATCTCTTGCGCCTTGACCTTGTTGACGGTGCGTTCGCCGAGCTGCGTCACTTCCATCTGCGGTTCGTCGAAGACGAATCCCGTGAAGACGGTGTAGGTGCCGGAGTTGTCGCCGTAGTCTAGGGTGGCGAAGGCGTTCTGCTGGCCGTAGGCGTCAGCGTAGAAGCGTTGGAAGCCGGGCGGCAGGCCGCCGGGCAGTTCGCCTTCACCGCTGACGATGGTGCCCGACTTGACTTCGGCGATGCGGAAGTGACCCGCGTGGCCCAAGTCCACATCCATTTCGGGGCGGAGCGCGTCGTAGGGCGGGGCCGCGAGCCCCGGCACTTGTTGGGTGACGTACCAATGGCCCTGGGCGTAGGCGAGCCAACCCCAACTTTGCCCGTAGTCGAAGGCGACGTAGTACTCGTCCCAGGGCCCCTTGCCGTGATCGAGCTGGACCCGGCCGAGCACCTCAAAGGGGCGCCCCCCGAGGGTGCCCTGATCGCCGATGGCGATCAGAGAGGGTGTCATCGCCAAATCGGCGACTTTGCCTAGGTTCTCCAGACCTCGGTCCGAGCGCACGACGGTCGCACGGCAGTACTCGCAGATCTTTGCCAGCGA
>CALMUT010000223.1 GCA_937872925.1 uncultured Myxococcales bacterium
TGGTCATCTTCCCCGGCGGCGTGGTGCGCGCCGGCGTGGTGCGGGTGCGCCGCGCCAGCGGGCGGGTTTTCGGCGAGTGCGGGCTTGGGGTGGTGCGCCGGATGCGTGCACTGATCTCCGCCATGTTGGTGCGGTCCCGCTTCGTGCTGCGCGTGGCCCTGTGCGGGACAGTGTTTGGCGGCATGGGACGTCGACTTCTGCGGCCGCGCAGGCGCCGCCGGCTGCGCTTGTGGCGCGCACCCAACCACGACGGCTAGGCCCGCAAGCAGGCCCAAACCTGCCCTTAGAGACCGCGCTGCCATTCTGGTTTCAGCACTCCTTCGTCGCGTTCGCGGAGGATTTCGGCGAGTGCCGCAACCAAACGCGGCTTGTCTCTCGGTAGGTCCGCGGTCAATGGCAGATAGTTGCTGGCATGATTTGCTGAAAAGCGGCATCCACTGAACTCACTTTCGCTCACGATGACCGAGAGCTCTTCCACTAGCCCAAATTTGTCTGGCAAAACGAAGTCGCCTCGGGCTTGAGCAGCTGCGAGAGGCGTTCCCGGGACCACTGTCGTCGTCAGGGCGCCGACGTAGGGCGGATCCATGCGTGACAATAGTCGCGCCGTATCCAGGGCGTGCTGTTGCGAGAGCTCTACGCCTCCCACTCCGAGCAACACCATGACGGAATGGGTGATGCCCGCCTGCCGAAGCTTGTCGGCGGTGGCCGCGCACTCCGCCGCCGTGCCACCCTTGTCGATGCGACGCATGACCTCGTCTGAGCCGGATTCCATGCCGTGGTACACGATGCCCAGGCCTGCGGCCTTCAGGCTCTCCAACTCTGCGACGCTCTTCTTTCCGACGCTACGCGTGTCTCCGTACACACCGACGCGTGTCACCCAAGGCAAGTGCTCCGCAATGCTTTCCAGCACTTGCAGCAGGCGCCGCGTCTTGAGAATCAGCGCGTCGCCGTCGCATAGGAAGACGCGGGTGAAGCGCGGCCCCATGGCCTTGGCTTCGAGGATGTCCGCTTCGATGCCCGGCCAGGGCTTGGCCGCGAACTGCTTGTCCCGATACATGTCGCAATAGGTGCAGCGGTTGTGGCTGCAGCCCACGCTGACTTGCAGCAGGAGACTCTTGGCTTCGCTTGGCGGGCGGAAGATGCGACCGACGTAGTCCACGGGTCCGGGAGTATGACAAGAATCCGGTGAAGCGCGACTTTGTTACAGGCGAAAGCCATGAGATTATGCCGGGCATGGGGCGCGAGGACGACGGCGACGGCTCGAATGACGACCCAGCGGCGCGGAAGGCAAAGCGGGATCGGGAAGCGGTTCTGGCGGGGCGCAAGTTCTTCATCGCGTCGGCGTTGGCCGGGGTCGCCGCCACGAGCTGCGACAAGGGGCCAACGGTCTGTCTGAACATCGCCCAGACGCCACCCGAAGACGCCGCGGTGCCCATGCCCTGCCTTGAGCCCCCGGCTAGTCCTGAGCCGCACGCCACGGCGGCTCCGTCCTCGGATCCGCTTCTGGAGCCCTCGGTGTGTTTGAAGATCGCGATGCCGCGGTCGCCCGACGCGGGCGCCAAGACGCAGGCCCCCGCGCCGGCCCCCAAGCCCCGAGTCTGCCTCAAAGTGGCCGCCCCCAAAGACGACGATTGATCAGTCGTCAAGGCTCTGCCGGAGCGCGTGCTCCAGCCGGTAGCGTGTCGCGCGCTGTTCGGTTTGCGCGTAGCTCGCGCCGAAGTAGACGAAGGTCGGCAAGAAGCCCATCGGCTGACAGCGCCCGGAAAGCATGTACGCGCGATCCGAGACCCGGAGCCGCGCCGACAAGAGTAGCTCGCCCCAGGAGGCCCGCCCGCGAATCACCGAAACAAGCGCGCTTGCAGTCGTCTGATTGAGTAGGTCGTAGTCCGCAGCTGCTCGCTCGCTGCGGCTGGCGCCGGTTGCATCCAATTCGAGCACAAAGCTGCGGGTGCCTGCACTCGTCAATACTTCCAAAACGAGCAGATGCGGATGCGGAGGCGCTTGTCGCGACAGACCCGCACAGAGGTCACCGTCCACCCACGTTTCGATCTCTTCCAGCAACCCGGGCGTATCTGCCGCGCTGGCGTGCAGCGGGGGGAAGGCCAGCGGGCGGAATTCCGGCTCGGACTCGAGGCCCACGCTTTCCAGCAGGGAATCGTCGAGCCCCTGGCGCGTGACCCTTCCGTTCGCGACCCGAAATCGCTCCCCAAGGCGCGGCGTGAGCACGCTGCGCTCAGGGGCCATGACCGAGAGATCCTTGGCGAATCGCCCAGCACGCACGGGATATACCAGGGCATTCATGTGGGCGTAGGCGCTTGTATGCTGCACGCCCGCGCTGCTGGGGATCAGCGTGTGCGCGTCGGTGGCGATGGCTTCTCGGAGCAACATTTCGTAGTCGCTGAAAGGAAAACCCAGGTTCTGCCCCAGCGCGGCCTGCACCTCCTTGAGGGGTTGGAAGCGCACCAGTGCAAGGTCGAGCCTGCTGGCGTCTGCGGCCGCCTGGCTCGCCTGCGACAGCTGCGCCACGTGCTCGGGACCGGAAAATACAGTGTCCACCATGTTCCAGACGCAGGCGTCCGCCGTGGCCACCAAGAATCCGCACTCTGGGTCCGCAGCGAGGGACGGTGTTGCGACCACGTACCCGCACTGCAGCTCGACGCGCTGTCCTGGCTCCAGCCGCCGGGTGACTCGAAACCCAGCCTGTTGCGCGATGGAGCAGACCCAGGGATCCGGGGAAAGGAGCACAGAGTCCGCGTCGTGGCGGGCAAGCCGCACCAGGCTCTCTACATCGAAGTGATCCGGGTGCGCGTGGGAGATGAACACGAAGTCCGGCCGCAGCTCCGCTGCACGCAATCGGCGGCGAGGCACGGTTTCGAACACGCCCCCGTAGTGCGTGGGGCCGAGCAGTGGATCGAAGAGCAGGCGGATATCGCCGGCTTCCGCGAGCCACCCGGCATGTCCGAGATGCGTCCAAAGCATGGTTTGGGACCCTGAGCCCAGTCTATGGCAGCATGGGATCGTTTTCGACATGCGAGCTTTCGGCGCACTCTGTCGGGTGGGACTCTCAGCTCTTGCTGTCGGGGCTGGATGCCGGGCAGAGCCTCCGCCGGTCCAACTGGAGTTGGGGGTTCCGTTCGCTCGACAGCTGGCCGTCCAAGTGTGTGCGCCGCAGAAGTGTCCGGCGGACGACTGGAGCGTGCTGGGGCACGATTCCACGCGCAGCAATGCCAGCGCCGGATGCTGCGGTGCGCCATTGACCTTGGAATTCCGCTTCGAGCCGCCGGGCCAGCTACGCCGACCCGCGCGCGTGCACCACGTCGTAGCCCATCAAGGCGTGTTTTATGCCAGCGGAACCATTGGCAACTCCCCCGCCGTGTTTGCGGTGGACTCAACAGGCACGCTCAGGTGGACCTTCGATAGTCGGGTCGACATCACGCGGCACCATTGGCCGGCAGTTGTGCTGGACCGAGTCGTGCTTAATGACGATGGCCTGTACATTCTGGAACGAGAAAGCGGTCGCAAAGAGGTCGACCGAGGCCTGGACTCTTGGGGGGAGGTGCTCAGCGACGGGCGCAATCTGTTTGCGAACAACACCTGGTACATCGCCGGTCCGCAGCTCTACGTCGGTGCCCTCGAATCCGGGGGCGCCCCCCTATGGACCCGCAATCGTTTCGGCGTAGTGCGCGAAGACACCCTCGATCGCGCAGGCGGCATCGCGCTCGCCTCCGGCATGCTGTGGCAAACCCTGGATACTCGTCCCAATGACAGCGTCGGAGTCTTCGCTTTTCGAGCTGACGACGGGAAGCCCCAGTGGTCCACCCAGTCCATCCCCCTCTCTGGCGTCAGCACCTCTGGCGATCGCGTGTACGTGCTGGAGCGCAGCAACAAGGGCGCAGCGGAGCAACTGGTCTCGCGCACCCATTCGACGGGCGAGGTCCGCTTTGCAGTGCCCTTGGCCGAAGCCGAAGACCGGGCGCCAACCCTGGCGCAGGGCAGTGTCCTGGTGCGCTCGCGGCGCGGCGCGCTATCCGCCTTTGACGACCGGAGCGGCGAGATGCTTTGGCAGCGCGCCACACCTGAGTTGCCTCGCCTCGTGGTGGCGCGGTCCACGAGCTTCGCGGTGGCGTTAGGCAGCCGAAGCATCCTGGTGGCGGGCGGCACGGAACTGACTCTGCTCCACCTTTCCGACGGGCGGGAGCTCTGGCGGGGGCGCCCGAGCGCAGCCCGGGGCGTGCTGCACAGCCCCATTTTCAGCCGTGGGCGCGTGATCTTGGCGGACGATACGGGCTTCTTGGTGCTTCGCTGTGGGCCGTGAACCGTCGCCTTGACGCACGCGGGCGCGCGCAGAAGAACCTCACGGCCATGCTCGAATTGCGCGCCCCCACGCCGGCCCAATGGCTCCCAGTGGTGCTCGGAGACTTCGACGCTTTCTTGATCGACCACGCTGCGTGTGAGCGCAAAGCCAGTGCGACTGGGATGTCGCTGGTTGTGAAGTATCCCGACCGCGCGGAGATGCTGGACGCATTGATCGAGTTCTCCCAAGAAGAGCTGCAACACTTTCATATCGTGTATCGGCTGTGCGCGGCCCGAGGGCTCGTCATGGTGGACGACTACCGTGACGACTACGTCCGCGGTTTGCGGGAAATGGCGCGCACCGCGTCGGAGTGGCTGCTTTTAGATCGGTTGCTCGTGGCAGGTGTCGTTGAGGCACGTGGCTGTGAACGCTTGGGCCTCGTGGCAGACGCGCTTGCCGATCCTAAGATGGCCGCCGTGTACCACGAGCTGACTAAGGCCGAAGCGCGACACCACGGTCTCTTCTTTCGGCTGGCGCGGCTGTACTATGACGAGCGTACGGTGCGAAGCCGTGCAGATGAGTTGCTCGACGCCGAAGCAGAACTGATGTTGTCGCTGCCCCTCCGCGCAGCCGTGCACTAGCCCATGCTGCCGCGCGACCGGCAGATCGTGGAGCGCTACCTGGCGCGCAACGCGGAACCGGAGGCGTGTGAAGTGCTCCCGGGCACGGCGACATGGTCTCAGGTGCTGGTGGTGCCGGTCTTTGACGAATCGGCAGATTTTCTCCAAGGCTACCAAGACGCTCTCAACGCAGCGCCGGGACGCGTGCTCGTCGTCGTCGTCGTGAACGCTCCGGCGCACGCAAGCATCGCGCAGCAAGCGGCGAATCAGAGTCTTTGGAGCGCGCTTGGGGCGGCCGGGCCAGGGGATCGTGGCAACGAACCACCGCTACGTCTCGTGTCGACGGACGTGGCAGACCTCGTGCTCGTGGACCGTAGCAGCCCTTCCCGCCTGCTACCGGCCGGGCAGGGGGTCGGCCTGGCACGCAAGATCGGGCTGGACTTGGCGCTTTCGCTGTTCGCTTCCGGTCGCGTGGAGTCTCCGGCGCTTGCTTGGTCGGATGCGGACGCAACGCTGCCACGCCGGTTCTTCGAAGCTGTCGGGGCGCACGGCGATGCGGCGATTGTCGCTGCGCCCTACCGGCATCTCGGCTCTTCGGATTCGGAGCTGGAGCGCGCTACGTGCGCCTACGAGCTTTGGTTACGCTACTACGTTCTGGGGCTGCATCATGCGGGCTCGCCCTACGCGCTGCATACCATTGGCAGTACGCTGTGCACGCCGGCCCTTGCCTATGCTCAGGTCCGCGGGGTTCCCAAGCGCACTGCGGGCGAGGATTTTCACATTGTGAATAAGGGGCTGAAGGTTGGGGATGGCGTTCGTTTGCGAGGCGACCCGGTGCTGTTGAAGCCGCGCTATAGCGAGCGGGTGCTGTTCGGAACGGGACCCGCCGTACGGCGGATCAGCCACGGCCTCGTGGACGAATCGAAATTCGAGTTGCTACATCCCCAAGTGTTCGGTGTGCTGGCGCAGGTGCAGCGTGGACTACGACAGATCGCGTCGGACGGAAACGTTGCGGGATTCGATTCGGTCTTGGCATCCCTGCCAGGGGTCGCGCGTGAGGTTGTGGAGGCCTTCTTCAGTCGAACCAGGCTGCTGGACAAGATCGACGTCGCTGTGTCCCAGTGCGTCAGCAAAGAGGCGGCCTGGCGCCGTCTCTGCGACAACTTCGACGGCTTGCAGACGCTCCGGCTGATCCATCGGTTGCGTGACGGCGGGGACGGTCGACGGCCCCGGCGCGCGGCAAGAAGCGGGGCGCCGGTCATAGGGCGGGAGTTTTCGGATCTGGAGGCGGCTCGCGCCTGGGCCGAGGGCGCGGAGGCCGGACTGCCCGGGCGCGTGGGTCCGAGCGTGTCTTAGAACTGCCACAGACCCGTAGTTCACGGCCGGCGGCGCCGCCGGCAGCTAACTCTCGGAATTTGCCTGCTATTGTGTAGGGCATGGTCGTTGCACCTACCCGCGGCGCCATGGCTGTTCGCATGCAAAGACTCACCGTCGCTCTCTACGCCGCTGGCGTCGCGTGCGCAGCGCAGCCCGCCGCCGCTGTGACTCGGGTCCTTTCGCCGTCCGCCGGGATCCGCGCAGAACGCCTCGAGGTGGCTGTCGCGCGCGCGGGCGCTCGACGCACGCTGTTCTTGCGGGTTGGAGTGAGTGGCAGTCTTGGCAAGTTCGGCCTCGTGTTGCCCGCCGCCGCCGGGGCGCGTCTCGACCCAGCGGCGGAAGGGTTCTTTGAAGCCTTGGATGACGCAACGGCTCCGAGAATCATGCCACCACCGGCCACGCTTTCTTGTGGGGCTACGACTAGCTCGTCCGTGCACAGTACGGTCGCGCCCTCCCTTCCCGGCGCGCTCTCCAAAGAAGTAGTGGTCGCGACGAGCCTGGCTGAACTGGAGAGCGCCGCTCTAGTTCGAGGCATGCCGCTGACCAGCGAGGACAAGGACGCACTTGCGTCCGCAGCAGTGGATCGCTTCTTCTTGATCAGTTTCGACAAGACGATTCCGAAGATGCGCACCGAAACCTTGCGTTTGGTGAGCGACGGCGGAAGCTCGGATCTCGACCTTGCGATGGCTGCCAGTGCTCCCAGCACAGAAATGCAGCTCTACGTCTTGGATCCGGAGCGAGCGCGCATTGCCGGTGACGAATTGGAGCCGACGGATCTACTCGCCACATGGAAGGTGCTGAGTGGCACGAGCGACTACCTGACACGTCGGATGACCCTGCTCGACGCCAAACTATCCGGGCGCCACATTCTCGAGGCGGTCGGGACGACCCCCCTCTTCCAGTGGGTGCTGCTGCCCGGCGGGACTGGAACGATTGCTCCCGCCCTGCACACCTACTTCGCGCGGGCAGAGCAGGCGGGCCAGACGAACAAAAAGCCCGACGTCTGCCTCGCCCCCGTGTGGGACGCACGCGAGGCAGGAAAACAAGGCGCCGTGCTCACGCGCTACTGCGTGCCGGGGTCCCTCGCGGCCGCTCCGGGGCCTGCGCCCCTGTGCGACACCGGCGCGGGCCCTGGGCAGATCGTCGCGGACAACATCGCTTGCGGTGCGGCAGACGACTTTGCCGCGGCGCTGTCAGGTCAGAATCTCTCAACGACGCTCATCACCCGGCTCGTTACCCGCGTCGCCCCGAAGGCAACCAGCTACAGCCTGACCCAGGCCGGCACTGCAGGCGTTTCCCCAATCTCCGTTGCCGTGGGCGCCGACACCACTGGATGTTCCACTGGTTCCGGGGGGTCCGGCGGCTACGGTGGCTTCGGCGGTTCCGGTGGCTACGGCGGCAGTGGCAACACTTCAGGGGGGGGCTTCATCCCGGAGAACCCCGAACCCTACGACCCGACCTATGTGGAGGACTCCGCACACACGGATGTGGGTTTCGTCTGCGGCGGCTCCGCGGAGAGCGATGGCGCCTGCAGTGGGGATTCCTCTTCTTCGTCGAGCGAAGACAGTTGTAGTGGCGACAGTTCCGACTCCGGCAGCGGTGACAGTGCCTGCAGTGGTGACACTTCAGATTCGAGTAGCGGCGACGCCTGCAGCGGCGATTCCTCGGGCAGTACAGACGGCGGAGGGTGTTCCGGGGACACTTCGGATGGTGGGGGCTGTTCCGGCGATTCCGGTGGTGGGGACTGTCGTCTGAGCGGCCCGCGGCGACGTCCCCGGGCGAGCATTGTCGGCATGGGGCTGGCCGCACTCGCCCTGGCACTGCGCAGGGGCCGCAAGCGTCGTCGCCGCCGCCGCTGAGTTTCCCCTGGAAACCCAGCGCTCGTCCGGGAAATAGTGCGTGCCGTCTAGGCACGGCGGAGCGCCGGCCCAGACGGGGTTTTCGTCCCTTGCAGTGCAAGCACAACCCTCTACGATAGCAATCCTTCCACGATGCAAGAGGAGCCCGCGAGCCAGACGGGAGATGCACGGTCGCGCATCGGACAGACCGTTGACGGCAAGTTTCTGCTCGAGAGTTTGTTGGGCATCGGCGGCATGGCCGCGGTGTACGCGAGTCAGGACGAAACCGGGCGCAACGTTGCAGTAAAGATCCTGCACGCGGAGTTCTCGTCTAACGACAGCATCAAGAACCGTTTCAACCGTGAAGCGTCTCTGACTTCGGCGGTGGATCACCCGGGGCGAGTCGAGGTGTTCGGCGAAGGAGTCAGCGAGGACGGAGATCCGTACTTCGTGATGGAGCGCCTCGAAGGCATCACTTTGGAGCGATTGTGGAAAAGGCACGAACGCAAAGTGCCTCTCGACTACGCCTTGGAAGTTGCCGACCGCGTGCTGGATTTCCTGTCCGAGTGCCACAATCAAAACATTGTTCACCGAGACTTGAAGCCATCGAATGTGTTCATCACTGAGTCCGGCTTCGTGAAGGTCATCGACTTCGGTGTCGCAAAGAAGCGTGAGGCCGGCGTGGATCCGACGATGGTCGGGACTGCCCTGGGTACGCCCGCCTATATGGCGCCAGAGCAAGCCCTGGGCTCCGCGGAGCGCATCGACGGACGCTCGGACATCTTTAGCGTGGGCGCCATGCTGCACGCGATGCTTTCGGGAAAGCGCCTCCACGAAGGCCGTTCGCATCAGGAAGCGTTTGTACTGGCCGCCACGCGTCCCGCCCCCAGTATCGCGCGTATTGCCCCGGAATTGCCCGCCAACGTCGTTGCCCTGGTCGACCGCGCGTTGCAGTGGGACCCGCGCAACCGCTTCCAAACTGCTGGGGAAATGCGTGAAGAAATCGCACGCATCTTGGAGAAAGAAACCGGCGAGAAGCGCCCCACCGCATCTCCAGCACGACGGGCAAAGAGCGCCCTACTCGCGGCGATCGCTGAAGCTGGCGCCGCTTCGACTGTCGCTGCATCCGAGGAAGACGAGCAGATCGGGGCGGCGGTAGCGGAGGTCTGCACCCGAATCGAAAAAGCCCTGTCCACCGTGCGCCAATACGGCTGGGAGCATCGTGTGACGCAAGGTCATATGCATACGGTGCATGAGACAATGCAGGGCGTATTGAACAAGGATCCGGACTGTTTGACTTGGGAGGTTCGGCCGCATTCGTTCATGCGCCGCGGCGTTTCTGTTTGGGAACCGCTGCACCCTTTTGACGATATCCCCTACAATCTTTTTGCGAGCGGGTTTCGGGAGTTCACGCTGACGGAGGGCATCACCGTCGACGAGATCCGCGCGCTGATCGACCTGATGCGCCGGGACCCGCTCCGAGACTTCGCCCCGGAAGACGACCTCGCGACTGCGTTTTGGGAAAAGCAGCTCGAACACGTCCAGTACCGGGTGGTGAGCAGCTTCCTGGCCGTCACCGCGATGGACGACGAAGCCCGTGAACAGTTTGACGACATCGTGGGAGAAGCAGCGAGCGCGGTGGGCGGCAGCTCCAAGAAGAAGCGCGCGGGCGCCAACCTAGATATCGAGCCGGTCGGGCTTGAGGAGCAGGCAGCTATGATCGCCGCACGCCAGGTCGCGCTGCGCGCCGTACGCTCGGATGCCGCGCTCTCTCTGGAAGAGAGCAAGAAAGAAGCGATCGCACGGGCCCTCGAACTGCCAGAGCAGGAATGGAATTCACGCTTCGTCGAGGTGCTGGCGCACGCCATCGACGACGCATTGGACGATCAGCAGGACGATTTGGCAGCGTTGCCCCTAAGGGCGACGCTGCATGAGCATGCCGCAACGGATACTTTGATGACCGCGCTGAGTCTTCTGGCGCACGTGTTTGTGGCGGTCGCCACACGCAGCGGCCTAGAAAAGAAGGCTCGCCTCGTGCGCGCCATGTTCGACCGAGAAACCCTCACTTTGGTGCTGAAGGCGCTTGCGCGACCGGTTCCGGAAAGTGACCGAGAGCGAGTCGGGCGTGGCGGCCCCTTTCTCGCGGAGTTGCTGGGCGATCTTACATCGGAACATTTTGACTTGGTGCTCCAGGCGCTGAGTCGCGCAGAGGTCGAGCCTATTCGAGAAGCGTTGGTGCTGTTCCTGCAGCGGCACGCCGTCGGGAACGAAGGCATGCTGGGTGACATCTTGCGGGACGCGGATCCCGGGCGCGGCCGCTCCGTATTGACGATCCTTGCCGGCCTCGACAGCGACGCTGCGCGCTATGCCCTCAAGGCAGTCGAAGACAACCCGTCGCCGGAGCTGCGGGTGGAGGCTGTCGCTGTGCGCGCCGCGGGCAACGCGGACGGCCTGAGAGACGAACTCGCACGCTTGTGCCAGGACGAGGACCCCGCAGTGCGCGTGGCGGCGCTCAAGACGATGCAGCGACACAAGGTCAAAGAAGCGGGGCCGCCCTTGGTCCAGTACATCACGGGCAGCGCTTTCAACCGTATTCCCGTCGACGAGCGGAGATTGGCCTTCGAGACACTGTGGGCACTTTCGCCAATCCGCGCCGAAGAAGTCGCAATGGATCTCGTGGCCAAAGTGCCGCTGATCACCCGCGAAAGCGTGGATGACACCCGGGTCGTGGCTGTGGACATGCTTGAGGCGCATGCCGCGACCGCGGACGCCGTGACGGTCCTGGAAAAGGCCGCCGACAAGTGGTCGAATAGCCAGACCGTCAAGACCGCTGCAGGGCACGCCGCCAGCGCCCTGCGCATGCGGCTGACCGGAGGGCAGCGTGGCTAAGCCCGAGCCCTCTTCTGGCGCCGAGTCTGCTCGGAGTGACGAGATTGTTCAGGACAACGTCCGGCAGCTCGCGCGGCAAACTAAAGTGCGTGAGCTCGGCACGAGCCTCGCGCTACAGATTTTTCGGCTGATCCGAGTGGCGCAGTTCCACGCCCTCGACAATATGGCGTTCATCCAGCAACTGGATCAGACCACCGAAGCCATCCGCGCATTCTCCGATCAGACCTCGCAGCCCCTTGGCCTGTTGTTTTCTCGAGGCACGGTATTCGTTGCTGGTCAGCTCCTAAAGGCGTCGCGCGCCGAATACGAAGTTGCCCTCGAGCTAGGCTCGATGTTGGACAATCTGGGGCTTTCGGAAATTCTGATCTCGCCAGACGTCGCTCAGGACGACCTGCGAGAACTCGCTCGGATCTTCCAGCCCGGCAATCAGCCGGAAGTGGAGGACGGCGTATTCCGCCCCACGCCCTTGATTCGGATGCGACGCGTGGACAGCTCGCTGTTGCAGGAAGAAGAGGAACTCACACCGGAGGAGCAGATCTTGCGTACCTACGCCTCAAGCGTAGTTGTCATGCGCAAGGTCTTCGATAATCTCAATGCGGGTCGGTACCGCCTGCCTCATGAGGCGAAACGGCTGGCGCAGAAGCTGGTGTCACTTTCCGAGGGGGATGCTCCGGCCTTCATTGGCGTCACGGCGGTGCGCAACCTCAATCACGACGCGGCGGGTCGAGCAGTGAATCGCGCGATCCTGGCGGTGTGCATGGGAAGGCAGGTCTCCGAGGACCTGAGTGCGCTGTCGCGCATCGCTATGGCCGCGCTATTCATGGACGTCGCGCATCCGCTTTTGACTGGCGTCGTGGGACTCGACGACCCAAACGGCGTCGTTCCTCGACTGACCGACGACGAGATGCGACGCCTTCCGCCGGCAACGTCCCTGGTCTTGACCGCGCTGGGTCACCTGCGTCCAGCGTCCATGGTGCGGAGTGTTTTGGCGTACGAGGCCCACTGGTTGCGCCTACGGCATGAGCTCGGTGAGCCATACGGCGGGGCGCGCAAGACCACCGCAGCATCACGTATCGTCGCGACGGCGCAGCGCTTCAACGAGTTGATGTCTCCTGACCTGGCCGCTAGCCGGCAGCCGACGCCCGACGAGGCGATTCTGTGGATGAAGGAAGACGCTCGGGATCCGACCGACCTCGCGATGATCCAGCTCTTGGTTGGCGCTTTGGGGCTCTTCCCGAGCGGCACGCCCGTTGAGCTGAACACTGGCGAACGTGGAGTTGTCGTGCGCACCAGCGACAACCCCGTGGACTTCGTGCGCCCCACGGTCGAGTTGGTCGTGGCCCCGGACGGCTCCGACATCTCCCCGGCGCAGATTGTCGACCTGCGACTCGAAACCGACCGCCAGGTGGTGGCGGTGGTGCGGGAGCCCGATCCGCGCCTTGCCCGCGCCGTCGAGCTTGTGGTGGAAGGCACGGCGACGGTGCCCCCTCCGGCACGTTCGTCTCAGCGGCCCAGTGCGCGCTCCGGCCCCCCACCGCCACCGAGTCGCAACCCTGCGGCTGAAGCGAGTGCCCCGCGCTCTGGCGCAGCGCCGGCGAGTGGTCCGTCTTCGGGCGTGCCGCCCAGCTCGCCGTCCTCCGTGCGCTCGTCGCAGCGAGCCGCTTCTCGTCCGCCCGCGTCGGGTTCGCCGGATTCGCGGCGCGCCGCGGTCGCGCGATTGAATGAGATCCCCAGCGAGGAGTCGCCCACGGTGGCAGCCTTCTCGCCCCTAGAGCTGATCCGCGCAGCCCAGAGCCAACGCCCCGGCAGACCTGCTCCGGCCAGCGATCCTCCGGCTCGATCCAGCGGGGTCGGGGAGGTTCGCGTCAGTGAGGCCGTTGTCTTTTCGCCCGAGGGTATCGAGCCGAGCGCGTCCGGTCAGTTCTCGCGAACACCGCTTTCACATCTGCTGCTGTATATCGGCTCTAAGCAACTCAGCGGCACCCTGGTGATCGCGGATCCGGCCAGCGTGCCGGGCGCCACGGTTGAGCACGCTGTGGTCTTCGAGTCTGGGCGGCCCATCAAAGCGTGTCTGGCGGCAGGCGAGTTCCCCCTCGGCGACGCTCTTTTGGAAGCTGGTCTGCTCGACGAAGCCCAGTTGTATTCGGACCCCATCTCACAACCGCCCACGGACGAGGCTGTGCTCGAAAGCGAACTCCTGGAATGGGCGATGGCTATCGAGATGGATCTTGTCCCACTGCGTTCAAAGCAACTGCACCAACGTCTGGTGCACCTCTTTTCCCTCGCGTCGGAGGCTAGCTACGCCTTCTACGCGGACGAGGACTTGCTTGAGGACCACTGGGGCCGCGTGGATGCCCAGGAGGAGCTGATTCCGATCGTTGCCCACGCGCTGCGGCTCTACCCCGAGGAAGAAGCCATGCAACGACTGCTTGCCACGCTAAAGCGGGGCGAGCTAGTCCTAGAAGAAGGCGCTGACGCTGACGAGATGGGGCTTACACCGGGCGAACTCGCCGTCGTCGACAGCATCGAAATGGGAGATACGACCCTGGCGGACCTGGCGGCGGGCTTTCCAGATCGGGACCTCGTTAAACGAGTCTTGTACTTACTCTTGATCACGCGTTCGATCCGCGTCCAGGATGCAGACGCATAGAAACGAGGCGAAGCATGAGCGAACAGTTTTGTGTCTGTAGTACCTGTCGCAAACCGATCGCGTTCGGTCAGGAATACTTCCAGTGCAGCGTGTCGACCTGCAACCGCAGCAAGACAGCGTTGTTCTTTTGCTCGGTGCCCTGTTGGGACGCTCACGTTCCGACCATGCGGCACCGGGACGCTTGGGCCGAACCCGTGACCGCGCCCACGCGAGAAGACCTGCTGCGGCAAGAAGCGGAATCCAAGGCACGCGAAGCGCAAGCTGCGCAACGACAGGAGGAGGCAAGCGAGCGCCGACGCCGGGTCGTATCTGGCAATAGCGAAGACTTTCCGAAGGATGTGCTCGTCGTGGTGTCGAAGGTGAAGGCTTACGTCCGAGCACGCTCCGGCATGAACACCTCGGATGGCGTGACCGCGCCGCTATCCGACCACCTGCGTCGGCTTTGCGACGCGGCGAGTCGGCATGCGGCTCAGGACGGCCGCAAGACCCTGCTCGATCGCGATTTCGCCGCGGTGATCAAGGCCCTCGACAGCGCCTAGACCGGCGCGGGCCGAGACGCAGCGTGATGGGAGCCGCCACGGCTCCGCCCCCAAGCCGCCGGACTCATTGCGAAATCTGCCCGATTTCCAGCACCGACTTGAAGTCGCACCTACATTGTGCCACATCCGCGCACTCCTAACGACATGGTGGGCATGATCATGAAGACTCTGGTGACCGTAGTGCTTTCGACCGGCGCGCTGCTGTGCGCGGCTTTGGTGGGGTGTTCGAGTTCGAATTCGAACGGTGGCGTCCCGGCGCCTGGCCTGGGCCAGCCCGGCTGCACCGCACCAGCAGATTGCGGAGCCTGTGGCAGCTGCATGGACTCCTGCTTGTGTCAGACCGGCGACGCCGTGCTCTGCACCAACTCCTGCGGCGTCGGTTCCGGTGGTGCGACCGGCAGTGGGGGCATCGGTGCCGCGGGCTACGGGAACAGCAGCTCCGGCGGATTTGGCGCCGGCGGCAACACGGGTACGGGGGGGAGCAGCACCACGCCGCCTCCGGGAGCCATCGGCGCGACCTGCGCGCAGAACGCCGAGTGTGGCACGGCAGCCGGTGCGGAGTGCTTGACCGACGCAAACGGCTGGCCGAACGGCTATTGCACCATCCGCGGTTGCTCCGACGGTACGTGCCCCGGTGGTAGCGACTGCTTCGAAACGACCAGTAGCAGCACTCTATGCCTCAAGACATGTGCTCAAAAGAGCGACTGCCCCTCCGGGTATGCGTGCCACTCCGCAGGCGCCTGCATTCCTGCCTGTCAAGGCGCTCAAGATTGCGACGCCGGCGAAGTGTGCAGCCCCGCCACCGGTCAGTGCGAACCGGCGCCGTGCACGGCTGGGTCTTGCGCCGGCGACCTGAAGTGCGATCTCGGCAGTGGCAAGTGCATCCCGGACGTCACGGGTGGCCCTGGGCCGGGTCCGGGACCCACCTGCACCCTGCCGCAGCGGGACTGCACCGGAAGCGATTGCGGCACCGTGTCCGCGTTCATGCCCAAAGACGGCCCGGGCTACACAGACTATCCCCTGAACGGCGAAACCGCCGCCAACCAGTATCGCAGCTACGCGCGTAAAGACATGCAGATGCTGATCCAGTGGGCCACCGCCTACGTGGATTGCAAGGCGAAGAGCTGGACGGGCGGCAACGGCGCGCCCTTGGGCCTTGGCGACATGTCTGAATCCAACGGAGCCATTCCTGGGACTTCCGTGGGACAGCCCGGACACCCCGCGGGCACGCACGTCAACGGCTTTGACATGGACATCGCCTACTACCAGGTGTCTACGCCAAACAACTACCTGCGCGCGATCTGCGAGCACACCTCCGGCGGTGCTGACCAGTACCACTGCACCAAGCCCCCGCACCTGCTGGACCTGTGGCGCACAAGCCTATTCTTGGGCGCCTTGCTTACGAGCAACACGATCCGTGTGATCGGCGTAGACGGACAGGTTGGGGCCTTGATTGAGGCAGCAATGCCGACGCTGTGCGCTTCCGGCTGGCTTCCCCAGGCCTCATGCAACAAGATCGGTTACCTCGCCTACGAGGTCACCAACACCGGTGCCGGGTGGTACCAGTTCCATCACCACCACTTGCACGTCAGTCTGAACGGCAAGCCCGGCGGCGGAGCGACGGTCTTCGCGCCGGATTTCTCACCGAAGACGCTGGTACCCGGAGCGGAAGCACTCGGCCCGTTCACCGACTTCTTGGGCGTGCCCGGACACGCTGAGGTCGACGCCCCGGGCCATGACCACGGCTCAGCCCTTCGGCGCATGCCGGCGCGGCTGCCCGGCCTGAACTAAAACGCCCGGCGCAGAAATCAGGCAAATAGCCGCCAAGTGCCTGCCAAGGGACTTGGCGGTCTGGGTTTTGTGGGCCCACTTCCGTGATAAAAGTGCGACTGTCATGAGCGACGAGCGCCCCAACTTTCGACGGATGTGGCTGATCCCCGTGGTGCTGCTGACGTCGACGGCGCTGACGGTGTTTTGGCTATTCTACGCCTTCGACTACTTCCGCTCTGGGGGGCAGGGTTTCAATCCGCTCGAGCGCTATTTGCGCTTCGATCCCGGGAGCATCACCGACGCCGTGAGTTCACTGGCCGGCATGATTGCGGCCGTCTTCGGTATTGTGATCACGGTCGTCAGCATCATTGTCCAGCTGTCCGCCGAGCGCTACACCGGCGTAGCCGCCATGTTCTTGCGGGATCGCTTGAATCTGGCCGTCATGGCTTTCTATGTGGTGGCTTGTGTGTGCGGCGTATGGCTCAGCGTTTCTCTGCAATCCGACTATGTGCCGCGCACTGCGCTGCTGATGATGATGTTTGCCACGACGGCGGGGCTTGTGCTGATGGCGCCCTATTTCGGCTATGTGTTCTGGTTTCTAGAGCCGAACAACATCATTGCCCGCATCCGCCAAGACGCTGTCCGCGTTGCCGCTGAGGGCGCGAGTGTGAAAGAACCCGCGCAGTGCGCCAAGGCGCAAGCGGAAACCCTGGGGTCCATGGAAGAACTCACGGACATCACCAGCAACTCCATCTCGGGCAAGGACAAGATCATTGCCAGCGGCGCCGTGGATGCGCTGAAAGACTTTGCTGTCGCGTACATTGCAGCAAAACCGACCGCCACCGACGTCTGGTTTCAGATCGGCCCGAACATTCGTCAGAACCCGGACTTTGTCGCGATGGATCCGGAAAGCTTGCACGATCTTGAGCAGCGCCGGACGTGGGTGGAATGGAAGGTAATGCGCCAATATCTCGGCATCTACAACGAGGCGCTCGGGAGCATGCGTGACATTTGCTACCTCGTGGCCATCGACACTCGCTACGTCGGTGAAGCTGCAGGCGCAGCCAAGGACGAACAGTTGATGCGGCTCGTGTTGCGATTCATGAATTCGTATATGCGTGCCACCTTGAATGCCAAAGACGTGCGCACGGCCTACAACGTGCTCAATCAGTATCGGCTCCTCGTGGAGGCGTTCCTTCGCCAAGGGAACGCTGCGATGGCACTCGAAGCAGTCGAGCACATGCTTTACTACGGGCATGTCAGCTACGACATGAAACTGACCTTTGTCACCGAGACGGTCGCCTATGACGTCTCGGCGCTGTGCCAGCACGCGCACGAACTCCGGTTGACCGAAGAGCAAGCCATGCTCGAAAAGTTCTTGGAGCTTGATCGCCCGCTGCGTGTACGAAGCCAAGAAAAGGCCTTGCTCGGCGTGCGCAAGGCGCAGGTCAAACTAGCCGCGTACTACCTGACCCAGAAGGAAGAAGACAAAGCACGACTCATCTCCCAAGACATGGCCGCAGAACCAAGCGACCGTCTGGTTGCGATTCGCGACCAGCTGGAACGGGTGACCAGCAAGGATTTCTGGGAAATCATCGATCGTGGTCGGAACTTCGAGTACATGCCGCCGCGCCAGCGCAACCAAATGGCGACGTTCTTCTCCTGGCTCGATCTCCCTCCGCCAACCGAAGCTCCGCCCGAGGAAGTCTGACGCTGCTATTTGCTGTCAGAGACCCAGCAAGCTGAAGTCAAAGTCCTGCAGGCTTTCGACAACCAGGCTGGCCTGCGTGTAACGCGAAGCGTCCATATTTGGATCCGGCATGGCGATGACTTGCATGCCCGCGGCGCGTGCAGCGGTCACGCCTGCGAGCGAATCTTCGAAGACGAGGCAGTTTTCCGGGGCGCAGCCGAGCTCTTCGGCAGTCAGCAGGAAGATGTCCGGGGCCGGCTTCAGCGCGCCGAGTCGGGCGTCGTCTCCGCAGACCACCACCTGGAATTGTGCGAACCAATCGTGCCGGGACGTCTTGATGCGGTACTGGCGTGCGTCACTGCTGGTGGCCAGGCCCAGGGGGATGCCACGGGCGCTCAGTCCTGCAACGAGGCTCCGTGCGCCGGGCATTTCGGGAGCCGTTTCGAATAGGCCCTCCAGGATCGGTGTGCGTCGGCGCAGGTACTCTTCGGCTTCGATGGGTAGATCCAGCTTTTGCTTCAGGTACCGCGCGCCGTCCATGGCGCTGCGCCCAATCATGTCTCCCTTGATGCTCCAATCGAAGGTGCGTCCGAATTCTCCGACAACCGCTTGGGTGGCCTGCGTATACAGGGGCTCGGTGTCCAAAAGGACGCCGTCCAAGTCGAAAATGATGTGGCTGAAGGCGGTGAGCATCAGAAGAAGTCGGGCATGGCGGGCGCCGCGCCAGCAAATAGCGTCGCAGCGCAGGTGAGGGAAGCGGCGTCGCCGCTGAGCTGCCCAGTGCGGTGTAACATCTGCGGCGAAGCAAATCCGGTATAGAGCGCCGCAAGCGCGCGAATATCCAAGCGCAGCCCAGCGCTGCCGCCGCGCTCGACGTGCCCGCGTCCGTCCCGTACGCGCAGTCGGTAACACCCGCTCTGTTCGGGAATTATTGGATCATGCACGTCCAAGCATAGTTCCGCAGAAATGTGTGGGTGGTAGCCGCGCTCGGATAGCGCCTGTTCGATGTGGCAGATCCGGGTCATCCAGTGTTCACGAACGGCTATCTTGTAGGTGCGTTCGGGCATCTGCCAGAGTAACGGATCGATGGCCGGCCCCATCCAATGAACGTGTGAGGCCATTGTGGCGTGGTGGGCCACAAAAGACAGAAGCGCGCGCGCGGCCTCGGGCGATGTGCAACGTACATCCGTGAGGCGCAAATCGTAATAGTCACTCGGGAGCTGCTTTTGCGTGATGTATACGTAGCCCGCGGGCTGCTCATCGATCAGGAGCAGGGTGCCGCGCGCGGTGTTTTTACGTGGCGCACGCACGCGCCCCCAAATGTAGTCGCTGCGATCGAGGAAACCGTCGGATTCTCTGGCGACCCCAGCGTACAGTTCACTTACGGCCGCCTGGTCGTCGGGCTCCAGACTGCGGAACGTGGCTCCCCGGTGCTGCACTCCGATACGGGCGGCTTCCACTTGGATGTCGAATAGACTGCCGGCCAGTTCCCAGCCCGCCTTGCGGTAGAGCGCGAGTGTGGCCGGATAGAGCGTCGACAGCGCCACACCACGTTCGTGAAGTTCGCGGACGGTATGCTGCATCAGGCTGAGTGCCGCACCCGCACCTCGGGCTTCCGGCGTGATGGCAACGCCGGCGATGCCCACCATGGCGACGCTGCGGCCGCCAAAATACTGCCCCATGGGAAGCGTGAGCAGTCCGCCGGCGAGGTTCCCTGATTTCAGGACACCCCGCACGTTGTCGGTGCCTCCCTGTGCCAGCCAACCTGGCGCGTCTTCCACCGGGAATCCGAAGGCCCAACTGAGGACGTTGCAAAACGCCTCAAGCTGAGACGCGTGCATCTGGGTGACGTAGCGCTCAGTCATGGTGTCGGCGCAGGATGGTCGCCAAGGGCGTGGAAGTAAATGGGCCGGGCGACGCCCTCGCTTACGCTATAGAAGCCGCGGCCCGCTGGGTCGAAGGTGATGGCTTCGCCTTGGGACTCGGGAGCGAGAAAGGGCTTGCACGGGGCCGTTTGCATGGCCTCTGCCACGGTCTGCCCGGCGCCTCGGTGCCACAGAAAGGCTTGTGTGTAGGTACGAACCACAATTCGACTTCCATCTTCGGAGATGTCGCCGGCGGTGACGCGCTCGAAGCCTCGCCGGTGGGTTTTTTTTTTTCGAATACCCGCCGCTCCTTTTCGGCGGACTTCCCCAACCAATTGCCCGGCCTCCCCGTAAACCTCGCTCGTTCCCGTCGTCGTCTTGGTCACGAAGTAGAGTGCGGCGTCGCGGGGGTCGAACATCAGAGCTTCGACGTCTCGCGCGCGTCCGTCTGGGTAGCGCACCGAAACCGCACGCACGTTTCCTAGGACTTCTTCCCTAGCCGGGTCGCCGCTGGGGAGTTTCGGTTCCGGAACGATGTACACGGCCGTGCGGGTGCGTGGCGCCAAATTGGTGCCCGTGTCTGCGATGAAGAGGACGCTGGGGCCGTCGGGATGCTCTCGCCCAACGGCGATGTCCTCCCAGTCGACGCAGCGCGCTGAGCTGAGTCGATACCGACCCAGAAGCTTTCCGGCACGATCGATAGCGAACAATAGCTCCGGGTGGCCAGAGTCGTTGTGTACCCAAAAGACATTGGGGTGCACGCGGCTTGGCACGATGCCGGAGACTTCCGCAAGTGCCGGGGACGCCAGTCGACCCACGGCCTGAACGCTGACGACGCGCTCGCACACGGCGGTTGTCACGGGCGAGTCCGCCAGGGTACCTGGGCGGCAGCTTGCCGCGAGCGCCACTGCGAAGGTGCACACGACGCCCAGGCCACGCATACCCCAGCATGCCCCACACGGCGGGAACTTTGCAGCTTTTTAGCGCCGAGCCACCGCCGCGCGGTTGCCGGGACTTGGGCCTTTCGCCGCGCTGGCGACGACTTCGACGAATCCGCGCCCGATCACGTGGTCGCTTTCATCGACGGCTTCAACGCGTACCACCCAGGGCCCTCGTCCGCTGGCTTTGGGGATCTCTGCGTGCAAGGTATTGCCTTGTTTGCGCCACTGCGTGTTGACCTGTCGGCCATTGATGCTGACGAGCGGTCTTGCGTCCGGCGCGTCCGTGCCTTCGGCGACGTACTCGACGCTGGCGCGCACGTTGTCGTCCGGCCAGCGCGGCAGGGCGGGGGTGAGCGCAACGCGGGCGGTGACTCGCACCGGTAGTAGGTCAATTGCAGTTTCTTGGGTCCCGCCGATGGGGCGCAACCGCACGCGCGTGGGCTGGTCACGAAAGAGCCCGACGCTTTGGGGAGCGGGTACGAAGTAGCTCGCGGCGCCATAGGTCATTTCCACGCCCTTGGCGAAGGCAAGTCCCGCCCGTTGCCCAGGACGGAGCCAGACGCGCGACGACTCGGAGCGTGCGCCTGCTGGCGGCACCAGGCCAACCACGTGAATGGTGCCCGCGGAAGACGCGGCACTGGCCAGACCGTATTCGTCCACGGCCGCGACTTCGACGGCAAATACTCCGGGCTTAAGACCGCGGATCAGCTGGGACGTCGACTTCGATTCTGCGTGGAACACGGACGCGGCGTCAGCGCCCTTGCGGATCACGCGCACGCGGTAGCTTTTCGCAGAAGGCACCGCATTCCAGCGCGCCTGACCCTCCGCGGTACCGCCCGCGGCGACCAGGAGCTGGGCGCGCTTGCTGGGTGGAGGCGGGGATAGGATCCGGCGCGTTTGCCCGCTGGCGCTCCCGCCGACGCTGCGGGCGGTGCCTTCGACGAGGGGTTTCCAGTCGGAGCCCACGGTGACCAAAGCGTCTCGTTCAAACGCGGCCACCGTGGAGGTCTGCCCGTGAGACGCGACTTGGAAGCGGCCAGCCTTGGCGACCACCGCGAGCTTCCTTGGCGCTCGCACCATCACGCCTTTGCGGGGACCGTCTGCAGGGAAGCGGACGTCCACGCTCCCGCGGGTCATGCGGAAGACTTCGATGGACACCGGCCCACCGGAAGGTCCGTCCAGTTCTAGACGCAGTCCGCGCTCATGGATCAGCTCAGTCCCCGGCGCCAAGACGAGGGTGGCTCGTCCGCTGAGTTGGACGGTCTTCTCGGTATCTTGAGTGGAAATCCCGCTGTCGTCGGCAGCGCGGGCGCCACTAGCGGGGACCACGAAAAGGAGTGCGAGCACAAAGGCGGATCGGTAACGTTCCATCGTTCATACGGAACGGACGGGCAGCTTGAGGCTGAAGGGATCCCGCACAAATCAACAGCAGTTTTGTAGGCGGATGTCCTACTCGGCAGCGGGCGTAGGCACTTCGGGCTGGGCCTCGCCTCGGGCGCATGGCCCCGCCTTTTGGTACGGCGTGCCCGAGAGCCGCTTCACCGTCGTCGCCGAGCGCCACATCAAGTAATTCTTCGTGAACTGCATCGCGTTGTCGGCAGAGACGTAGGGGTTCTTCAGACTGCCGAGGTGCACCAGGAACAGCACCTGCTCGGCCACACTGACGGGACAACCTTCGAATCGGATGTGGGCATCGTCCTTGGCATCCCGGATGCGCTTCATGACCTTCGCCATCTTTACGTAGATGTCTTCGTGCTTGGCGTGGTGTGGGTCTTTGGTCGAGCGGTCCTGATACTTGCTGCGGATCTGCACTAGCTTGCCATCGATTTCGCCTTCGAAAGTCGCGCAGTCGCCAATGAAGATGACCTTCTCGCCAGGGGCGGCGTCGATGGGCCCGTCGTAGGCGCCAAAGACCACATGCATGCGTGGCATGCGATCGTCGCAAGTCGCGTCAAACACCCGTAGGATTTCGATGGCCTCTTCGATGGCTCCCGGGCAGCCGCCCCAGCAATAGTCCGTGTGCTCCTTCTCCGGGGGCGGTCCCGCATAGGCGGTGATCTTCGTGCCCTCGAAGTACTTTTCCACCCGGACCAGCCCGACCTTGAAGCCGGCCGCGCGTGTTTTTGCTTCTTCCAGGCTGACGTCGCCACTGATGGAGATTTTACTCAAGTCTGTGGGGCCAAATCCGCGATCCGACGTCAATTTGATGTGCGGCACCGTATCCGGGTCGACGCCGATGATGTTGCAACACACGGCGTCAAACGCCACTTGATTGTTCCCCATGATGATGAGGTTGAGGTCCCGGGGCACGGGGGTGAGCATTCGGCCTTCGCCTGCAACGATGGCGTCAATGGCGATGAATTCTGGCTGAATGATGTACTGGAGGTCGGCGATCTTCTCGTCCAGACGATGGTCATGATCGATCAGCCGGTGGCGATCATCTTGGATGCCGATATAGGCCTTGATGGAGAAGGTGACCGTCGTCCAGGGGTGGGCCTTGAACTTCGGACAGTTCACGAAGAAATCGGCCTTGGCCACGGGCTCCGGCGTGAATAGATAGTCACGCAGGCGCCCTGGATGGCTGAGCGGGATTTCGAGTTGGGGCTCCTCTTCGAAGAGGTAACGCTTCACGCCGACACGGCCGATCAATTCGTCGTAGCCCGAGGCCTCGAACGCCATGCGACTGGGGACCGTGATGCCGCAACGTTCCCCGACCGCCAGCTCTTGCATCTTGCCGGAATCACGGTCGCGCAGCGCTGCCAGCACACCTTCCGTGAACTCCGGCCGCGTGTAGGCGTGCTGAAACAGCGGGCCCGTTGCTACGAGATTCGGCTTGAGCAGCGTGCGACCGTGCGGGCGCAGATCTAGCTCCTCCATGCCTTCTCGAATGATCTTCCGAATCCGCTCCGGATCATAGGTATCGCAATGGCGAATGATGACTTTGGGGTGTTCTGCCGGGCGCATGCCGTGACGGTAGCACAGGGTGCTCCGGTGGGCGCGTTGACAGAGGCCGGCGGCTCACTAGGCTGATACCACCGTGTTACGCCCTACCTGTGCCGTTGGTTGTTTTGCAGTCCACTGCGCTCTACTTCTCGCCGCGGGCTGCGATGAACCCGCGCCGAAGTCGAGCGCGGGTGCGTCCGTGTCGCCAACGACGGAGCCGCAGAAGGCGCGCACGCCGCCGACGACGAAAGCCGGCCCAGATGGGCGCGCGCCGGAGGGCACGCAGCCGCCAACAAAAGCCGGCTCAGATGGGGGCGCGGCATTGCCCTTCGACTACCCAAACGGTCCGACGGACGCAAAGCCCGGGCAGTTCGTGCTCGCGCCCACCCAAAGCACCGTTGAAGAGGCGCTAGAAGTGGGTGCCGAGCGACAAGCCTTCATCTTCTACGCCGGGGTGTTGGAGTCGGCCACTGCAACGACCAGCGTGGTCAAGAGCGTCGCCGGGCGCAAATCTCAAGTCCCCAACGCGTTGGTCGTCGCAATCGGACCACCTGCGCCGGCTGGGGTGGGCGATATCCTGCTGACCGCGTGGGCGAGCGGGACCGGCCTGCAGCGTGCCATCGTCGTGGAGGGCGGCACGCCTGAGTCGCCAAGTGTCCGCTACCTGGACATGACCTTAGATAGCCCCAGCGGTTGGGGCGAAAAGGTGGACCAGCTGCCCAAGGGCAGCTTCCGAAAACTTAGCCGGCCCGGCACGCCAGGTACGACGGTGGCATGCCAAGACAAGAAGCGAACAACGCGCCAAATTGTCATTGGCAGAGCGGAAAGCAAGCTACTCGGCTTGGGCTTCGCCGGAAAGCTGAAGGTCTTTGATGCGACAGCGTGTCAGGCCCTGCCCATCGAACCAAAGGTAAAGGCCAATGAAGCCGTGCGTGTGCCGGTATTGGGCGCGTTCACCGCGGCGACTGTGACCAAAACGGATGCGGCGATCGGACGCGTCTGGGCAAAATATGCCCACGGCAGCGAACAGCGAGAAGAGGCGTTTGGTGTGTTGAATGTGTGGCCCGGCGCTGGGTAGGCCACGGCTCACAGGCTGCGCAGCATGTCCAAAAGCACTCGCTGCTCCTCGGAGTCGGCAACGGTGGTCAGTGCGCGGTTGAGTTCCGCCACTGCCGCTGAGGTGAGCTGGACGCGCGCGCCGACGTGCGAGTGGAAATCGTCCAGTTGAGCGGCAATAGCAGGATGTTTGACGTTCAGTAGTAGGGCACGGGATCGCGCGTCGTAGCAGAAGGGCCGTCCGGACTTCACCGCTAGGACCCGTGCCACCGGCTCGCCGGATAGGCGCAGGTCCAGCAGAACTTGTTCAAGCCCGTTGATGGCGCTCTCTCCCTGCGGCGATGCCCTCGGGCGGCCTTGCGCCTCCGCCTCTCGGACCTCGGTGCCAAACGCGGGATCCGACGCTGTTGCACTGGGTCGGGGCACGCCGCCGAGCTCTCGCAGGCTATTCGGCGCGATGCGCTCAAGTACACGCACGAGCGGGTGGCTGCCCTCGAGCACAAACTGCGGCTCTGCATCGGGAAATTCCCCGAAATCGCTGCCTGCGCGATTCGAGTACCAGATGGGTTGCTTCTGCTGCAGTCGCGAGTGCACCTCCTGCGTCGTGAAGGTGTCTCCGGACGCCGATGTCAGCGCGACCGCCGGCGGTGCCCCCAAAAGCGCAAGATGCGCCGCGTATGCCTCAGCGTCATCCGGCGCAATGCCCTCGCGGTTCTTGCTGAATAGCAGCGCCGCGTGTTCGAGCACGTACGCAGCGACCGCAGCACGCCTGGCCGGGGCCAGATGCGCAGCGCCGCGCTCGTTGGCCAAGGCTCCTTGAGCTTGGCCCTTCTCGATGGGCAGATCGATCCAGAGCTCGCCCGCGACCGGCAGGATCCCGTCGAGTCCCGAACCATCCAAGTACACGCACCCCGAGTCGGGCAAGAGCGCCCCGCGCACATGCGCGGCCAGGCGTGGCTGAGTCGCGTAGGACGTCGGCAG
>CALMUT010000224.1 GCA_937872925.1 uncultured Myxococcales bacterium
GGTTCGCCGGTTTGGGCCGCGGCGTTCTTCAGGGCCAGACCCCCGGACATGGCCCGCCCCAGGCCGCCCTGGTCCCCACGTTTGGTGGACGAGCCGGTGTACGCACACTGGGGTGCCTGCGCGCTCGGAGTTCTGCTCTGGCCCCTCACCACCCTCGCGATCGCCGGCTTCTCCGGCGCTGGGACCGCTAGCGCCCTATTTGGCGCTGCAGCGCCCGCGTACTTCCTTGCGTTGCTGGTCATGGCTTGGGGCGTGTACGTGAACCGCCGGCGGGGTCGTATTCATCCCCTCCAGCTGGCCTTCACGGACTTGCCGCCCGCTTTCGATGGCTTTCGCATCACGCAACTGAGCGACCTGCATATCGGCAGCTACGACCGAGTGGAGCGTGGTGTCGCCTGGGCCAAGCTGGCGAACTCCTTGCGGGGAGACCTGACCGTCGTGACCGGAGACTTGGTAACAGCGGGGACCGCGTTCTACCCAGATGTGACCGAGGCTATTTCGGAGCTGCGTGCCCCCTGCGGCGTGTTGGTTGCTATGGGCAACCACGATCAATGGAACAACGACGAACTCACTGCGTTGCTCACGGCTCGTGACGTTGAGGTGTTGAGAAACCGCTGGCTACCGATTGAACGCGGAGACGATACTCTCGTCATTGCCGGGCTCGATGACGCGTTTACCGGCAAGGACGATTTGGCGGCAACACTGAAGGGACGCCCGCAACCCGCGTTCACCGTGCTGCTTTCACACTACCCCAGGTTCTTCGCTGCCGCGTGTGAATCTGGGGTGCAGTTGACGCTCTCGGGTCACACGCACGGGGGGCAGTTGGGCGTGCCGTGGTTCGCCGATCGTTGGAATATCGCGACGCTGCTCGGCGAACGTCCTCGGGGGACGTTTTCAGCTGAAGGGGCGGTTCTGCACGTGAACGCGGGCCTGGGTACGACGGGGCCTCCACTGCGCATTGGGGTTCGCCCAGAGATTTCCGTGATCACCCTGCGCCGCGCGTCTGCCGTCGGATGAAGGTGTTGTCGCCTCCATGCGCGGCCAAGGCGCGCGTTCGAAACGCCGATCCCAGCTCCTCCGCAGCGGATGCGATTGCGACTTCTGGCCCTCCCCAGGTTCACTACCGCCAGACGGCCTTATTTGGATTGGTACTTCCGACACCCCGCACTAGCATCGCTTGTGTCATGAAGCTGTCGACCGCACTCGCCTCCCTGACGATTGTGGGGTTAGCTCTGAGCGTCGGAGCAGCCTCGTGTTCGCGGCGGCCAGGGCCGGCCGTGCAGCGGCCGTCGCTACTGGATGCGCCCGCCGGTGCAGTGAGCTTCAAGACGCCGGCGCTGTGGCGCTACCATCCGGCTCGGGAGAGCACTCTGGGCGCCAGGCTCGACCTGAAAGACGGCGCGATCTTGCTTGCAGGTGATCGTGGCGAGCGCTGGCTTGCGGAAAAAAGAACAGGCCGTATCTCCGCAGCCGCGCGTCTCGCGCCCGAACGCATCGTGTTCGTAATGCAACGCGAAGATCGCTTCATTTTCGTGGGGCAAGAAGGCACGAGCTACGAAGCTGAGACGCCGCTGGGGCCCTTCGTGCGCTCCAGCGCACCCCTGGATCGACTGGCCCGCGTGTCCGCCGCTGCCGGCGCGATCGTTGGGGTCACCCGCGGCAACGAACTGGTGCACTCCGAAGACGCAGGCGCCACCTGGCGGCAAGTCGGGCCCGACCGCACACGTTTCATCGATGTGGAAATCACCACTGGCGGAAGCGGTCTAGCCCTCGCGGTGCCAGAGGCTTGGTACGGTACGGACAACGCTGGCGCGAGCTGGAAGGCGATAGACCTGCCGAAGATCGGCGGAGTGGCCGTCAGCCGGCGCGGCAAGGACGAACTGTTCGTCGAGTCGGCGATGGGCGCCAAGCGATACACGCCAACTCAGGGCTTCAGTTCGGTGTCCGCACTTCCGGGGCGGCAGCGCTACCAGCTCACCAAGCGTCCTCCGCGTGGGCCCAGTGCGGCTGCGCTCAAGGTTGGGCGAGCGATCCTGGTCGGTGGCAGCTACTTGGAGGTTGCGTCCGCTGGCCGAGAAAAAGGTCGCAGCAGTTGGCTCGCGTGGCGGGGCCCCTTCGACGGAGCGCTCAAAAGCCAACCTTTGGCTGCCGCGGACGGGTGCCGATCCCTGAGAATCGCAGGATTCGGCGAGCATCTTGCTTTGTTGTGCTCGCGGCGCAACGTGGGCAGCGCACAGGAGCTTGAGCTTTTCCTGAGCGAAGACGCTGGCAAGAGCTGGACGCGGGACGGTGACGCCCTGGTCGGTAAGCTGGCCGAGTTGTCACTGGTCGTTGCCCGGGAGGGGCAAGTCGTCATCACAGGGATCTGCGCACCGGCGGCGTCACGTGGCTGCAGCCCTTACGGTGTGTACTACCGGCGACGCGTTCCGCCCGATGCGGGAGCGTCCGCGCGCGTGAAGCGCGCCGTGCGGATCGTGCGTGAAGACGCAGGTGTCGAGAACGAGCAGAAGTACGAGTTTGCCCCCGCGGCCACTCCTTCCCTCGACAAGGTGGCGCAAGAACTAGCCGTCTCCGCCGATGGGCGTAGGATCTACGCGGTCGGAAGACGTACCAAGGGGACCGGTTTCGCCATTTACGTCTCCGAGGACGGAGGCCAAACTTTCGAAGGGCAGGAGATCCCTGAGCTCGTCGCGGCGGGCACTTCTGGTGGAGACGACGACGAGGAATCCAGTCGCTTTGCTCGCCCCCCACGCAATTCCAGCGGCGCCCGAGTCGAACGCTTGTCTGCCGGCGATGACGGCACACTGTCCGTCGTGTTCCGAAACGGTCAGCAGCGCCTGTTGGCCATTGCTGACGAAGAAGGTCGACTCATTCAGCTGTCCCGGGCTCCGGCGGACGCGCGCTTGGTGGGTGCGTCCGGCACGCGGGCACTCGCGGTCGAAGCGGCGTCGCGCCGAGTCTTTGAGTCTCTGGATGGGGGGAGCAGTTGGGAGCCCGTCGGGCGTTTGCCCATTGATCTATGCCCTGGGGATTCGGACTGCGATGTGCCCTTGGTTTGCACGCCTTTTGGCTGCACGGTGGGAGCGGAACTCTCGCGGATTGGCTGGCACGGGCAGGGGGATGACGATCTAGGCGTTCTGGCACCCGCTCGCGGCAAGCAGCGCACGCTCTTCGATCGTCGGGTTCGCAAGCCGATTTCGTGCACGCTGAATGAAGCCGGTTGGATTTCCGTATCTGGGTTGGAACAACCGCCCAATGCCAACCAGGCATCGATTGGAAATTTGAGCTGGTTCAGCCTGGTACGCGACGCAAAGAGCGCGTCCGCCCGCATTGTCTCCGTCAAGCGTGGCGCCAAGGGTCGGCTCGACACAACCGCCCTGCTCGCGCCCGTAACGAATCCAAGCGCCTACGCGTTCTACGCCTCAACCCAGGTCGAGGGCGCTGCCGCGATCCGCTACCGCGCGCCGGAATCTAGCGGCAACACTGCGATCACTGGAGTGGAGGTCGCGTGGGAGAATTTTCTGGAAGGAAAAAGCGGGCGCGGAAAGATCCCGAATGCCGGTCCCTACGCGCCTGGGGACTATTCCCGAGCCAGCGTCGGCGGACAAAGCGCAAATGTGGATTTGCTGAGCGTTGCCCAGGGCGGGGTGTACGTGCGCGCGCATTCACGCAATCGCACTGACCAGTCCACCTTCTTCCTCGACGGGCGCGGCGTGACTGCCCTTGCACCAATTCAGTGGGGCAAGAGCTCCCTCTCCACGCGGGTGACTGAAGTCGTGCGCGTGGATGGCCAGCATGTGTTCATGCGTCTGTTGGAAAATGGCGCTGTTGTGCAGGCGGCCAAAGCCCCCGGCGGTGACGTCTTCGCCTTCACGACGGGGCTGCCCAAGCCAGGCGACTTTGGCATGACCCAATCGCGAGATCTCGCTTACGCCAATGGCAAGCCTGGACTGCATCTGATGACGTTTGACTCCGACGGGGATGGGCATACGGCGTTTCTATTCCCGTTTTCCCCCTCCGGCGCGGCGGTGGCCAAGCCGATCCGAGTTCCGATGTTGGTCGATACCGCGGACCCACCGCGTCGCTGCAACGCGGTCGCCCGCAAAGACAGCACACGTCTGGTCGTACCGTTTCAGGCAGGCACGCGGCACCCGATCGTTGTCACCGACACCGTGGAGCCGATGCGCGTGCTGCTTTCGGCAAACGCCGTCATGCATGGGTCCGTCAAGGAAGCCTGTGTCGCCGCTTTCGACGCGGAGGGCCTCACCCTCGACCCCGCGGACAGTGCTCCGCGTTTTGATCGCGCGCTGGTGGTTCTCGACGATTCCGAGCCGTCCTGGCTATTCCGGCGCAACACCGCGACCTCTCCGAACTCCTACGAAGCGCGGACGATGACCTGTCGCTTCGATCCAAACGCGGAAGTGCCTCTAGAGGTCTATTCCGCGCCGGGTACCCTGGTTGGCCGCGGGCGCTGACGCCGCCACCGCCTGTCGCCCGCAAAGCCCGCCCGGCGTGGCCTTGGGCGCCGAGCGCCCCGGATTTTCGTTGCGAAAGGGAGCGCCTAGCGCTCTGGCGCGGGCCGTCCTAGATGTGGCCGGCCATGATCACTCGATACACTCCTGCGGATTTCGCCGAGCTGTGGTCTGACGCCACACGGTACTCGACCTGGCTGACTGTAGAACTCGCTGCCTGTGTGGCGATGGAGGACGCCGGCCTGGTGCCAAAGGGCACAGCAGCGGCCATCGAGGAGAAGAAACTCGACTTGGATGCGGCAGAAATCGACCGCATAGAGAAGACGACCCGTCACGACGTGATCGCGTTCTTGACGCACGTCGAAAAGCTTGCGGGCGCGCCTGCCAAGTATCTGCATCGAGGCATGACGTCGAGCGATGTATTGGATACAAGCTTCGCGTTGCTTCTGGTGCGCGCCTGCGACGCGTTGATCCTGAGGGCGAAGCGCTTGGAAGCCGCAATCGCGGTGCGGGCCAAAGAGCATGTGGCGACGCCTACGGTTGGACGTTCGCACGGGATCTTTGCCGAACCCGTCACATTCGGCATGGTCTTGGCGGGGCATTTTGCCGAAATTCACCGCGGAAGAAAGCGTTTGGAGGCAGCGCGTGCAGAGATTGCTGTCGGCAAGATCGCCGGCGCGGTTGGCACCTACGCGCACCTGGCCCCGGAGATTGAAGCACAGGCCCTGGGCGCTCTCGGTTTGCGGCCGGAGACCGTGTCCACCCAAGTCGTCGCGCGGGACCGCCACGCGGCTTTCTTCTCGGCCCTCGCACTGATGGCTGCCGGCATCGAACGCTTGGCCACGAATGTCCGGCATCTACAGCGCACGGAGGTTGGCGAAGCCGAAGAGCGCTTTTCGGTCGGCCAGAAGGGGTCCAGTGCGATGCCCCATAAGCGCAATCCGGTATTGAGCGAAAACCTCTGCGGGCTCGCGCGTATTGTGCGAAGCGCGGTGGTTCCAGCGCTGGAGAACGTAGCGCTGTGGCACGAACGGGACATTTCCCACTCCAGCGTCGAGCGAATGATCGCGCCAGACACCACCGCAACGCTGGCATTCATGCTCGACCGCGCGACTGGGCTAGTCGAGGGCTTGGTTGTGTACCCGCAGAAGATGCAAAGCAGTCTGGACCAGGGACGCGGCCTGTTCTTCAGCGAGGCGGTGCTGCTTGCTCTTGTCGACAAGGGGCTTGGCCGCCAGGTCGCCTACGAAATGGTCCAGCGAAACGCGATGCGTGCTTTCGCCGGAGAGGGTCAGCTTGCGGACTTATTGTGTGCCGATGAAGAGATCGGGAAACACTTGTCAAACGAGGAAGTGCGTCATTGCTTCGACTTGAAGCATGCGCTCCGCCACTGCGCTGCCGTCGTGGCGCGCGCCCTAGGGAGTGCCGAGTGACCCTCGAAGGCAAGCAGGTCGCCGTGGTGGTTCCGGCCTTCGCCGAAGCCGCGCACATCGCGGCCGTGCTCGATTCCATGCCGTCTTGTATCGACTTCATCTTGGTGGTGGATGACGCCAGCCCGGATCACACAGCGGCTATCGTTCGGGCCTCGGCAGATCCGCGCGTCCGCTTGCTCAGTCACTCCGTGAATCTGGGAGTTGGGGCAACCATCGCGACGGGGTATGAGGCGGCGCTTGCCTTGGGTGCGGACGTTGCCGTGGTCATGGCGGGAGATGGCCAGATGGATCCGGCGGATCTGCTGGCGGTCCTTGCACCGGTGGTGGATGGACGCGCAGACTATGTCAAAGGCAACCGCTTCCTGCATGCCCGCGCCCGGGACATGCCGTTTCTGCGCCGCGCAGGCAGTGCCGCCTTGGCCAGTTGGACGCGGAAACTCACGGGTCTGCGTGTCGATGACACGCAGTGCGGGTACACGGCGGTCAGCGCGCGCGCACTCAAGAGTGTTCCGTTGCGTGAGCTATGGCCGCGATATGGCTACCCCAACGATCTGCTCGGCATGTTCGCGGCGCGCGGCATCAGCGTTGCCGAGGTGCCTGTGCGCCCCGTTTACGCAGACGAAACGAGCGGGCTGCGGCCCTGGCACGCATTGATCATCGGCTTCGTCGCCGCGCGGCGGCAGGTCCTCGAGCGTAAGCGGCTGGGTAGGCGCCCTTCGACAAGCGCGGCTTGATGGAAGTGGGCGAGGACACAGACGCGGCGGCTCGGTTGCCAACTGCTCACGGCAAACGAAAGGCACGTCGCGCCGTCCTGGTACTCGCGGCTTTGCTGCTGCCCGCTGGGTATTTCGCATATGCCTGGCTGACCTACCCGAGCGACCAGACCCCCGAAGGCGCCTATTTGCGCGTCATGAGCGCCGTGAATAGCGGCAGCGCGCAGGATTTGTTTCACTACACGGAGACCGAAGCGCAACACGCCTGCTACACGGTTCGTGATTTTCGGAAGAAGGCGATGGACAGCGTGAGTCGCGCCTATCCGGAACCAGAGCGGACGCGGCTGATGGACGAGTACCGGCCTTTTGCCGAAGCTCCGGATGGCCGGGACGTTTTTGCCGTCTTCGCCGAGCGTCGCGGCTACCTCGCACGACTGCGCCGGGACCTATCGGGCGTTGCTAAGATCGAAGAGTCTGGGCCACGAGCGAGTGTGCAAACTGTGAAAGGAACGCGCTACCCGTTTCGCCGCCGCGAAAACGGAATGTGGGGGCTCACCCTCTTCACCGCGGAGTTGGCACAAGAGGCGCAACGGGCAGCACGCGACGCGGCACTCGTGGAGAAGTCGGCGTTGGACTACGAGCGGGCGAGCAAGCGCGACGCCAAGAAATGACGCGCGGCAGCGTTAGCCAAGTGCGCGGTTCTTCACGTCGTCGTAGCAAAGGCCTGGAGGGTTCCCGGTCTCAACGGGCAGATCCTTCTTGCTCCAGCCGGGTACGCTGCGGCCGAAGGCGTCTTTGCTGCCTTCCCAACCCGGAAGCAGGTCGGCGAGCTCAGTGAATCCGACGCCGACGAGCATTTCGGCGGCCCGGCGGGAGCGTCCTCCGCTGCGACACCCGAGCAAGAGCTTCGCCCCGGTGTCGAAGGAGGCCTGCATGACTGCCATGAAATCAGGATTCGGCTGCATGCCGCCGGGACCCATATTCAATAGCGGTACATTAAGGGATCCTGGTACGTGGCCCGCTTCGAATTCCGGCACACTGCGGACATCGACATATTGCCAACCGTCCTCCATCAGTTTCACCGCCTCTTCGGGCGACACGCCCTTGATATCCGCCACGTCGCAGTACCTCCGTTGAGCCCTTCGTCTAGCGTTTCTCCGCCCAGATCGCCAGTGGCTGGGAGCTTTGGCTTGGCGGCTGGGTGGCCTCGGCGTTAGTCTCTAGCGCGAGTGCAGGAAAAGCTCGGCCCCGCTGCCGTCAGAGTCGTTCCATTGGGGGGGTTGGGCGAAATTGGCATGAATTGTCTCGCCCTGGAGCAGCGGGACGGCATCGTCGTGGTCGATTGCGGCACGAGCTTCCCGGAGTCAGATCTCGGTATTGACGTGATCCATCCGGACTTCTCGTGGCTCGTCGAGAACGCGGATCGGGTGCGCGGACTCGTTCTCACCCACGGGCACGAAGACCACATCGGTGCGGTTTCCTTCTTGCTCGACGAATTGGATCTACCCATTTGGGCGCCGGCCCACGCGCAGGCGCTGGTCGAAAAACGTCTCCGCGAGCGCGGCGTCCCCCTTGAAGAAGTGCGTTTTCGCGAGCACCGCGTCGGGCACCCCTTCGACGTGGGTCCCTTTGAAATCGAATCGATACGGGTTGCGCACTCGATCACGGACGCCACTGCGCTGAGCATCCGTACCGCCGCGGGCGTGGTGGTGCACACGGGCGACTTCAACTTCGACCCGGATCCGCCAGATGGTGAGCCCACGGACGCCGCTCGCCTCGAAGCGATCGGTGACGCGGGGGTCGCGCTGCTGCTCAGTGACAGCACCAACATCGACGTGCCAGTGCGTCCGGGCTCCGAACGCGAAGTCGGGGACGCGCTCCGCCGCATTGTTTCTCAGGCAGAACACCGAGTCTTCGTCGTGATGTTCGCGAGCAACGTGCAGCGCCTGCTCAGTCTCGGCGAGGTCGCTGTGGAGACGGGGAGAAAGATCTGCCTGCTTGGCCGCTCGCTCTCTACACACACGGAAATCGCCACTGCCCTTGGCAAACTGAACTTTCCCAGCAACCTACTTGTCGACCCCGATCAGGCCCGCACGCTGCCACGTGACAAACTGCTTGTGCTTGCCGGAGGCTCGCAGGCCGAGCGCACCTCCGCCATGCGCCGCCTCGCTTCAGGAGAGCACGGCCAGATGCAGATTGACGAAGGCGACGACGTCGTTTTTTCGAGCCGGATCATTCCGGGGCACGAACGAGTCGTGTTTGCCATGCTGTGCGACTTGCTGCGCCTCGGGGCGCAACTGCACACGCGGGTCACCAATCCTGGAGTGCATACCAGCGGTCACGCTGGCAGGTCGGAGCAAACGCGGATGCTGGAACTGATTCGACCCAAGGCTTTCGTGCCGGTGCATGGCACGTTGCATCACCTGCTGAGACACGCGGAGCTAGCGAGAGAGCTTGGCGTGCCCCAGGTTGAGGTCATCGAGAACGGGAGCACCGTGGTCTTGGATCGCGAAAGCGGCCTTTCGCGCGGGCGGGGAATCGTGCATGGAAAGGTGGACGTGGCCATTGGCGGTGAACGCATTTCCGCTGAAGCCTTGAAGCGGCGGGCGGAAGCGGGCAGATCTGGGTATGCCCTCGTCAGCGTGGTGCTCGGTGCGAACGACAAACTCGCGGGCCCCCCGGCGGTCAGCACCCGCGGCGTGCCGGTCGCCGACGATGATGAAGCCGTTGTGCGAGCGGTCGCCCGAGCGGTCGCGGAACAGCTAAGCGCTGGACGCAAGCGTCGGCGGAGCGGGCTCAGCGTTGAGGAGGAGATCCGCCGAGCGGCACGGCGCGTGATTTTGGAGCACAGCGGTGTGCGGCCGCAGATAGAGGTGCAGGTGCACCGCGTCTCGGACCTGTAATGCGCTGCAATAATTGGCAAAACAAGATTGCGCCGGGGCATCGGATCTCCAGCGATACACTGCGTCCTCGCATGTGCCACCTGTCCACTTGGCTGCCACTCACTTTGCTAGTGGCTTTCGCATCCGCATGCGACCGCGGCGGGCCGATTGAACCGAGCCCGGCTCCGAAGGCTGCATCCCCCGCAACACCCCCGGCTGAGCTCGATGATGACGGTCGCTATCGCATGCCCGCTGCGGAGCGCGTTGTCGCCATTGGCGACGTGCACGGTGACATTGCGGCGACGCGCGCGGCGCTGCGCATCGCGGGCGCGCTGAACGAAAAGGACGAGTGGATCGGCGGCAAGCTGGTCGTGGTGCAAACGGGCGATCAGCTTGATCGCGGCGACGATGAACCGGAAATCTTGGCGCTCTTCGACGCACTGGAGAAAGACGCACGAGCTTCCGGCGGGCGTTTCTACGCGATGAACGGCAATCACGAAGTCATGAACGTGGCTGGTGACTTTCGCTACGTCACCGAAGGTGGATTCAGCGACTACGCAGACGTGAAACCGGTTGGCGCTACGCTGAGCCAAAAGACCCAGCCTTTGGATCCGATAATGCGCGGGCGCGCGGCTGCCTTCTTGCCGGGTGGACCCGAGGCCAAGCGTCTGGCCAAGCGCCCTATCACCCTCGTTGTCGGCGACACGGCGTTTGCACACGGCGGCATATTGCCCGGTCATCTGCGTTACGGGCTGTCCCGCATGAACGACGAAGCGCAGAAATGGATGCGAGGCGAGACGGACAAGGCTCCTGAGATCCTGGATGGTCCGACGTCACCGATTTGGAGCCGGGACTTCTCCGACGGACAACCAAGTGCTCGCAGCTGCGCGGCCCTTGGACGCGTGCTTTCGATGCTGAAGGTGCAGCGCATGGTGGTCGGTCATACCGTGCAGAAAGACGGCATCACGTCCGGTTGTGGCGATCGCGTGTGGCGCATCGATGTGGGCATGGCGAAGCACTACGGCGGCAAGCCCCAAGTGCTCGAAATCACCGGTGGCAAGGTGCGCAGCCTGGGCGCATCCGAAGTCCCAGCATCGGCCCCGAGTGCATCTGCCGGCGCGGCTCCGCGACCGGTCTTGGTCGCACCGACTCGTCGCGGTCTAGAAAAGTCCCACGCCTCGCCCTGAGCGCCCAGCGCACCCATGGCACCAGCGCGGGGACGCGGGCGTACCGACGCTTTGTGCCGCGACCCCAAAAAACAGACATGGCTCACTTCAGCGGAAGCAAGAACGCTTCTTGGGTTCCGTCGGGCGCGTCCTCGCCTTCGTCCAACAAACGCACACTGAGTTCTTTTCCGCTGCCTTGGGAGATGGCGACGCGTCGGGCGCGCAGGGACTCAAGAGGCAGATTCGGACTGCCCAGGGTGCCCGGTGCGCTGGAGAGTGCGGAACTTGCAACGGCCCCGCTGCTAGCTGCTGCTGCCCTTTCGGAACGGATCTTGTCCGTCGGCAGCTCGTCGGGCAGAACGGGGGCCCTGCGTTCGACAGTCTGCTCGAAGTCGGTTGCCGGGCGGGAGACGGCCCGCGGCGCACCCAGCAAAGAGGCCGGTGTGGGTTCGAAGGATGCGCGCTGCTTTGGGAGTTCGCGGGCTGGAGCGGGGACCGGCGCAGTGCTTGGACCGGGGTCGTGGGTTGGCGAGGGGGGCTCTTCAGCTCGGGCCGCGGGCGCGTCGGAACCCGGCGAGAAGCCCCGCATGTCCAGCAGCTGGGTCCGGTCCTGCTTCGCCTTGATCCCCGCATTGACGACGGTTGCCTCGTAGGGGTCTTGACTCGGTGCCGGCGGCAGCGGGCGACTGCGCTTTGCTTTGGGTTGGTCGTCGGACGGGCTGCGCACATCCGGTCCCATGCCGGCTTGGGTTGCGCTGGCGGGATGGGTGCCGGGTCCGGAATGCGGCTCAACGCCCGCGTGGGTCGGGCCGGTCGCGCTCGGCTCACAAGCCTCGAGCAGTCCGAGGGTGGGCGCCTCGAGATACGTGATGTCGTCGGGTGCCAGCTTGTAGGGCGCAGTGCGCGCGAGCTTTTGCTTCTGTGGCGGCGGCTCGTCACTCGCCGTAGGTTCCGTGGTCGACGCTGGCACGTCGGCAACTGGCGGACCCGGACGTCGGGGCAGTGGCAGGTGTTCGAGTTCTTGCGCCGCGCGATCGAGCGCGTCAGCGCGTTCGTGGTTGCCGTCTGCGGTGGCCGCTTGCACGGCGTGGTGCACCCACTGCAAGGTCTGCTCTCGCTGCCCCCGAGACCACATTGCGGTTGCGGTTTCGCACGCCCAGCGCACGTCAGCAGAATCCTCCGCTGACGGCGCGATCACCGTGGCAACCCACTGCGCTTCGTCCATCTGCTGTGCCCAGGGTATCACGCTCTTTCGAAGAGCGTAGCGATGCCCTGACCCACACCGATGCACAAGGAACAGAGCCCAATCTTTGCGCTTTGATTCTGCGCCATTGCGCTGAGCAGGGTCGCCACAATGCGTGCGCCAGACGCGCCAATGGGGTGCCCCAGTGCGATTGCGCCGCCCAATACGTTCACGCGTTCCTCGTCGAGATCCAGCCCCCTCAGGCAAGCCAAACTCTGCGCCGCGAAGGCTTCGTTCAACTCTACGATATCGATGTTCGGTGCGCGCAGCCCGGCGCGAGTCAGTGCCTTCTTGGTGGCGGGGATGGGGCCTTCGCCCATGTAGTTCGGGTCGACGCCCGCAGTGGCGGAGGTGATCCAACGAAGCTTCGGAGTCAGGCCGAGTTCTTTGACGGCGTTCTCGCTGGCGAGCAGCACGGCAGCAGAGCCGTCGTTGATGGGGCTGGAATTGCCCGCCGTGACGCTTCCGCCCTGGCGGAATACGGGCTTCAACTTGGCCAGGGACTCCAGGCTGCTGTCGGGCCGGATGGATTCGTCCCGGTCGATTTTTAGATCCGGCCCCTTGCGCTGCGGGATCGAGAGCGGGATCACCTCTTGGGCGAACGCGCCGCGCTCCCATGCGGTTGCCGCTTTCTGATGAGAGGACAGAGCGAATCGGTCTTGCTCCTCCCGGGTGATTCCGTACTTGCTGGCGACGTTCTCGGCGGTTTCCCCCATGCCGATCAAACCGCCCAATCGTTCTTCCAACGCAGGGTTCGGATAGCGCCAGCCTAGGGTCGTGTCGTAAACCTTAGGTGGAGTCCGCGGGAACCCTTCTTCTGCCTTGGGCATGGAGTAGGGCGCCCGCGTCATGCTTTCGACGCCACCAGCCACGACCACTTCGGCTTCGCCCAGACTGATCATGCGGGCGGCGCCGTTCACCGCTTCCAGGCCAGAGCCACACAGCCGATTGACGGTGACCGCCGGCACTTCGTACGGAAGCCCAGCGAGCAGTGCGGCCATGCGCGCGACGTTGCGATTGTCTTCGCCTGCTTGGTTGGTCGATCCCAAAATGACCTGGTCGATACGCGCGGCGGCGCCAGCATTTCGTGCGGAAAGCGCTCGCACCACGTGTGCGGCCAGATCATCGGTGCGAACGGGGGACAGCCCTCCGCGGTGTCTACCGATAGGGCTGCGAACGGCGTCGATGACGTAAACAGTCTGCATGGGGCCAGTCTAACGGAAAAGCGTTCCCTGCGCTTTTGGCGAATTTGCGTAGTACAGTCTCACGCATGCCGAACCCACCCTGGGACGTTTGGCCGTACCACCGGCCTGGCTCCGCCGTGATCTTTCCCCGTGACGAAGGCTGGCACCGGCTATTGCCGGGTCGTGTCGCGAACCCAGCGCTGAGCGACATGGAGTGGGTGTACTTGAACTCACACGTCAAGGAGCAAGGGGGCGCCGGGCGCACGTTCATTGTATTCGCGGCTTACTTTACTCAAGGCCTTCGGTTCTTGGTAGTGCGGGCGTGGGACGCGCAGGACAAGTACTTGGGGGCATGGACGGGCACGGCCTGGGGCTTGCTGCGTCCTTCGCCAGAGCGACTCGACCTCACCTTCAAACACGGCGGCGGCACGGACACCTGGAAGACGAAGTTGAACGGCAACGACGCGGTACCCTTCGCGTCAGAGCTGTCTGCCATCGACGACGCGGGCCAGTTCAAAGTGCAGCTGGAGATAACCAATAAGAAGCGCCCCTACGAAGCGGGGGGCCGCGGTTACTTGCCCTTTGGGAAGCGTGGCGCGTTTTACTACTACTCTCTGACGCGACTTGCGGTGACCGGCAGCCTGGAGCTTGAGAAGCTCGACGGTAGCGGTACAGAGACCATCTCCGTCAGCGGCGAAGGCTGGTACGATCACCAGTGGGGGCCGTTCTACGTCACGCCCTTGCGCAACAAGAACCGCGAACAATACGAATGGATGAGCATTCAGCTCGATTCAGGCGACGAAATCTTGCTCACGACCGTTTGGGAAGCCAATGGAGACACGCCGGGCCTCCCCGCCTACGGTGGAGCCGGGTTGATCCGCGCGGACCAAACCTTCGACAAACTAGTGGGGTCGAATCGCTGGCACCGCAAACGCTTCTGGCGCTCCGGAAAGCAACACGCTGTGTACTCCGCGGAGTGGACCTTCGAGGCACCGGAATGGAACACCAGCCTCGTGATCAAGCCGCGCTACCACGACCAGCTGACTCCTTTGGTCGACGCGCCGCCACCGACCCTGCTGGGCACTGTGAGTCGACTGTTTGAAGGCTGGGCCAGTTGGCTCGGCGACTTCTGGGAAGGCAGCTGCCGGGTGACGGGCACCTTCAACGGCCAGCCGGCGACTGGGCTCGCCTTCGCGGAACTGATCAAGCGTTACGAAGACCCCCAGTTTCGCATCGCGTTGGTTCGTGACGAGCCAAACCTGACCGTACTCGAATGGCGTGTGCAAAACCCCGACGAGCAAGTCCCGCTCACCTATCGCTTCTTTTTGGAAAAGGAAGACGGCAGTCCAATCGTCGACCAAGCCGGACTCGACGTGCCAGTGATGGTGCTCGACGATCCCAGCTTGCCGAAGAACACGCCCCTCGTCGCACGGGTGGTGGCGTCGAGCTTGGACGGCACGCTTTCAGGCGTTGACGCCTTCACTCTGCAGCTGCGCTAGCCGTATGCCAGGTTGGCTCGTCATTCGAGCAGAAAGCCAAGTAGCCACCAGCGCACCCTTTGTGCGCCCCGTTGGCTCTCATAGCGGTGAGCCCAAAAGCCCAGATCCACCCAGACCCCCCAGCCGGCGCGGCAGAGCCCCTCGACGAAAAGCGCCTCAGGCGCAGTGGCGAGCTGCTCGGCATGGGCGCCACGGTCGGTGCCGTTGGCGTAGTCGGCGCCGTGTTTCTCGGTGCCACGTGCCCGCTCTGCGTCGTGGCAGCCCCTGCCTTGCTCGGAGCCGGCGTCGTCGAACGCTTGCGCGCACGGCGGCGCCCACCAACCCGCTGACGCCCTGGCACTCCCCCGTGGCGCTATCGCGGTCGTCGTTGCGGAACGTGGCATACTGCTTTGGGCATGACCGAGAGACTCGAGACATGGGTTGGCTTCGCGGCGTTGTTGGCGAGCGTCGGCTGCGCGGGAGAAAAGCACCCAACGGCGCAAGCGCCGAAGCCGGCGCAAGAGACGACCGCGACGCAAGCGGCACCGGCGGCACCGGCGGCTCAGCCTGTCGCGAGCGTGGCCGTGCCCGCGAGCAATGCGGCCGCGGCTGCGGAGCCCGGTGCGCCGTGCGATGCGGATGGAATGCGACGCTTCGAGGGCGCGCAGTTTTCGTTTCGTGCACCGTGCTCGTGGCAAGGCGGCCCGCGGCAGGGCATCGACTCCAGGGTCGGTCAGTACCAAGCCGACGGCGTTCGCGCGGACTACGACTACGGCGCGTATTCGAGCCCACTCACAGAGTTTGCAGACTACCCGGGCTATGCTCGCAAAACCCTCCGCATCGATGGTCGCGAGGCCTATTTGGTCGTCGTCGACCAAGCCCCGACGAGTGAGGGCACGCCGTTCGTGGCCGGAGTTCACATTCCGAAGGCGAATGCCCACGCAAAGCTCACCCTCATCATCCGGGCGTCCACCCGCGAAGGGCGCGACCGCTTGCTTGACGTCTTTCGCACGATCGATTTGGAGTGAGATTTGCCGTCAAAGAACTTGCGAATTCCGATCACCCTCACGCCCTGAGTCTCCCAGCTCACTTGCGGCTTCGATTCGCTCGTGATTGAAATGTGCTGCTCATGGCTGCTGCTGCAGACTTGGTCGGGGTTCTGGACACGTGGGTCCGAGAAGGCGGCTCCTTGCATCGGGCGCTGCGTCCCTTCGCGCGGCACAGCGTACGCACGCCTGCGGAGGCTGCGGCCATCTGCCGGGCGCTCGCCCGGCTTCGCGAAAAACCCTCGGGGCTGAGTCTCCGTTCCATCACGAGACTGTTTCTCCAGGTTCGAGACAAGGCGGCCGCCGGAGTTCTCAAGAAGGAGGGAACGCCGCTGCTACGGCTCTGGGTCGAGGATGCCCTTGCTGGGGGGGACGACCGCGGGGCGATGATCGTCATCCTGAGGGTATTGGCATCCTATGTTCAGCCGGAGAACGTCGCTTGCCTGATCGCTGCAGCCCGTTCGCCGGCGCTTGGGGACCACTATTCCTGGCCGAGCGTGCTGGTTCGGGTCGTGGCGGCCCACCCCCATCGCGCTGAGTTAATCGAGGCCTTGCGGTCCCCGCTTCCGGAGGGGCCCTGGCTGCGCACCGGCTACGTCACCCTGTGCAACGAGGCCGCGAAAGACGGCGCCCTCGACGACCACCCCTATAATTCGGCGGCAGGGCTCGTTCACCTCGAGCAGATGATTTCGACCAGCCACGAGAGCGAAGCAGAGGCCCATGCCATTGCAGCCTTGGCGTTCGTCGAGCCCGCGGCGCGAAAACGCTTGCTGGGGATCGCGTCGAAGCATCGGCGCCCGGAAGTGCAGCTCGAGGCCGCTAGGGCGCGCGTCAAAGACGGCGACCCCGCTGGCATGCAAACGCTGCTGCAGGCGTGTCAAGATCCCAAGATCCATGGCCTGGCACGCAAGCACCTGTTCGAGCTGGGGCACGGCGACGACATTCCAAAGATCCCGGACAACCAGGAGTTTGATGCACGAAGTACGCTGTCCGCATGGCTCGCGCATCCGAATGAGTTCGGGCGCCCCCCCGACTCGCTCGAGGTCATCGACACCAGAAAGCTGCACTGGCCTCCCACCAACGACGAACGCACGGTCACCCTTTTGAAGTACGTCTACGACGACGGTCCGAAACGGCAAACCGTCGGCATCGGCATGGTCGGGTCCACCACGTTCTCGCTCGTAGGCGAAGCCACGGCCGAGATGTCCGCAGCAGAGCTCTACGGTCTGCATTGCGCCTGGGAATTGAGCGACAACGGGGACGCACGCGCTCCCAAAAAACGCAGCGCCCAGGCCGGCCTCGCAATCTTGCGCAAGCACAACGCTGGATTGTAGCTGCCGGTAGGGTTGCAATCACAATCGCAACGGCAGTTGGCTCGAGGCTAGCGATACTCCTCGACGAGCACCTCAAGTACGTCCTCGGACGCGTAGGTCTCGTCCACCCAAGTCGCGGCGTCGAGTAGCCCAGCGAGCTTCTGTGCCAGAGCGGCGGAGTTCCCGCGGCCGGCGAGGATGGCGTCGATGGCGGCGACGGCGTCTTGCCGTTGTGCGGAAGGAGCGAGTTCAATCAGGTTGCGTTCCTCAAGCAGCGAAAGCAGCAGGGCTGCCGGCTGCGTTGGGGCCGCGTGTGGCGCGATGACGCGGTAGAAACCGTTGTGGTCGCAACGAAGCGCCCCCGACTTGAGGTCGTCGGCGAGCGCTTCAACAAAAGCTGGCAGAGAAGCGGCAATGCGGTTGTCGTCCTTCATACACGGATCTTCGTGATCCAGGGCGAACAGCGCGCCAGAGTCGACGTCCAGCACCACCGCGTTGCCATTGTCGTCCGTGGCGACGGGAACCCACGACCGCTGAAAAGTCGCTCCCATGGTGTCGCGGTAGTCGCTGAGCTGCCTGGCGGCTTCCTTCGCGGAAAGCCAGCGCATCGCGCGGATCCAGTCCGGACAGTCCGCCGCACCGAGCAGCAGGCCGTGGATCCGCTCCTCGCCCTCGATCGCGTCACCGTCGCCGTCGGTGTTGCCGTAGAAGCTACGCAGGCCGGGGGGAAGAGCGCAACCCAACGCCTCTTCTAATGTAGCGAGGTCTTCTGTCGACGCCGCGTGCATGAGACGAGCGGCGAGCGTCGGTGCGAGCTCCGCGAGCGCGCTCCGCAAATGGGTCAGGTGCTCGGTCACGTCGTCTGTCACCGCCCCGGCATCTTTGCTCAACACCGCACCCCTGTCGAGTGTCTCCCCTCGAACGGCGGAAGTGGACGCCGCCCCGCGTCGGACCGTTGGATTGGCGCCTGCCACTGGCTATAGTTGGCGCATCGAAATGGGACCTGACCTTTCCGAACTGCACGCAGTGTTGGTGCGTGCGCTGCCGGACGGCCGCCGAGGGGAGGCGGACACCCACGCCGTTGCGAAGCAGCTGTCGAAGGTGTTGGAGCAGGCCCGCGGCGCGCACCCGGGCGTGCGCGTGAAGCAGAGCGCTTTCGTAGAGCACCTTGCGCGGGCATTGGCGGTGGACGAACCAATTGCGACCAGTCTCTCTGCGGTGCAAGCTGCCGATCTGTATCTGGCGTTCGCCTGCAGCACCGGCGACGCGGACGCGCTGCGTCGCTTCGAGAACGAGCTTTTTCCTGAGCTCGACAAGATCTTGGCCGCCTCCGACGCGCCGCTGCCGCGAACGGACGTGTTGCAGCTGATTCGTGAGCGCGTGTTCGTGCGCCGACGCGAGCGCCCGGCTCGGATTGCGGAGTATCGAGGGCAGAGCGAACTGCGCAACTGGTTTCGATTGGTGGCATTGCGCTTGCTCGCGAATTTGACGCGCGGCCCGCACAGCGATTCCGAAGCCGAGGTGGAGTTCTCTGAACAATTGCTGTCGATGGCGACGCCCGATAGCGAACTTCAATACCTGAAGGCGAAGTATCGGGCGGAGTTCAGCGCCGCGATCCCAGAGGCGTTTGCGGCGCTGTCGCCGCGCGAGCGCAACTTGTTGCGGCTCAGCTTGCTCGAGGGGCTCAGCATCGATCAGCTCGGTGCGGTGCACGGAGTACACCGCGCCACCGTCGCGCGCTGGATCGTTTCCACTAAGGCGAGCCTCGCCAAAGCGCTGCATCGCGCGCTCAAGAGCCGGCTTCAGGTCGATCAAGCTGAGCTCGAGAGCATACTGCGACTGATCGAGAGCCAGGTGCACATCACCCTCGAGCGTGTTTTCGGAACCGACGACGGCGCGGCCGACGGCTGACGCGACTCAGGGGAGCGGCCAGAGCTTTTTGGCGTTCTCGATCCTACGTAGGCCGTAGGTTGGGCCGTTCTTCCAGGTGTAGCTCGTCTGATAGTGGGCCAGTTCCTTGCCGTCGAAACTCAGTCGACCACAGCCCGCGTGGAGCTCGTCGTCGCGCGTCGAAATGCTGCACTCGTCGTGAACGCTCCACGCCCCGGGCGTGCTGCGCAACTGGTCAAGGTGTCTCACTGCGGCGCCCGGAGTGAGGTCCTTCTGATCGAAGACCGTGACGCGTTCGTCGAAGAGCATCGGAGTTAGCGGAACGTTGGGTGTGTTGATGGTCAACTGAATGCCGTTCAAAAAGTTTCCGGCTCGCGAACGCGCCATCTCGTCACCGCCGCGCACAATTGCCGAAAAGCTACTGCAACAGGCGATTCGGCCAACGGATTGTCGCTGTTCTGCAGCAGCGAGGCTGCGCGCCGAGCAGCCAGCGCCGCCTCGCAGCGGCAGCTTGCCGTCGGTCATCGAAGCGGTCCAGGCGCGCCGCTTGCCGACCTTCGGTTGCGTGTGACACGCGCGCTCCCACAGCGCTTCGTTGCACAGAACCGAACCGAAGCTGCGGCATTGTTGCATCGCTTCGACCAATGTCATGTCAGGGGCGTTGGGGGCGATGGAGCTGAAAACGAACTGTGGAAGCTGCAGCTCACCTTCACTGTGGGCGCGGACAGTAAACGACGCGCCGTCTTGGTAACTCAGCGCCACGGTGGGAACTGCCCCCGGCGCCTGGACCAGGTTTGGGCGCGCGGGTGCGCCTGCCGCATTGCCAGCGGAGGCGAGCGCCTCGGGTCCGGTGTTGGCTGCTTCCGCAACGACGGGGGCCTTGCCCGAAAACCAAGCCGCCGCGCTGAGCAGCGCGAGCAAGCCCAGGGCAGAGACTGCCGCCGCCGCGCCGAGCAACAGCGCGAGTTTTGGCTTTTCACCGGTCGCAGCCAGCTCGTTCAGGAACGGTTCCAAAGCTTGAAAGCGCTCTGCCGGATCGGCCCGCAGCGATCGCCGCAAGGCAGCACGCAGACGCTTCGGCAGTCGTTGAAACTCGGCTGCGGTCTGCAGCGCCTCGGCCTGCTTTTGCCGCTGAAGCTCGTGAGGTGTCTGGCCCGAAAACGGCGGCGCGCCACACAGCGCCTCGCACAGCGCAGCGCCAAATGCGTAGACGTCGCTGCGGGCATCGACGGTTTGGCCCGTGTGCTGCTCCGGCGCCATATACAGCGGCGTTCCGGCAAGTTGCGCAGGCCCGTCGACGCCACGCGTCTGTATGGCGAGCCCAAAGTCCGTCACCCGAGGTCGACCATCGCGGTCGATGATCACGTTGTCGGGCTTGAAGTCGCGATGCACGAGGCCGGCGCGATGGGCCGCGACCAAACCCCGACCGGCCTCTACGAATAGCGCGACGATTTCGCGCTGTGTCGGCGTATGTTCCGCCAAGTGCACCCGCAAGGTCGGCCCGTCGACCCGCGAAAGCGCCAAGAACGGACGGCGCCGAGTCACGCCGACATCGAAGACCTCGACCACATTGGGGTGGGAAAGCTGGGCCAGCGCTCGGGCTTCACGCAGCAAGGCGGGATCCGCCGCGCCATCTTCGTCCACTGCGGTCCGCAGCACCTTGAGCGCGACTTGTCGGTCCAGCAAGGTGTCTTGCGCCGTGAACACGTCGGCGGACGCGCCACTGCCAAGTTGGGCGACGATCAGAAAGCGCCCCACTGTCGCGCCCGGGGCGAGAGCGTCGTCGGCGTCGCGATCGTTAGCGCCGAACTGCCTTCCCCAATCGCCGATCAAACGACGACAGCTCTCGCAGCGGTCCAGATGCTGCTCGCAATGGGCGGTCTGCGTCGGGCTCAGGCGCTGTTCCACGAAAGCCGACAGCACGCCTTCGTCCGGACACCTCGTGAGCTCCCCGGCCGAGCCCCCGCCGCTTGTCGAGTCATCCACGGGCGCCAGCATGTCGCAGTGCGAGGGCGTTCGCCAGCAATCTGGCGTTTGCGCGGGCCGGACACTCGCCGACGCCCAAGTCGCAGGCAAACTTGCGAGCAGGGCAATATCGCCGCCGCTCACGACTTTGCAGTGGATCGGAAATCCCAGTGCACTTCGAAACGTACGACCTCCCATGACACGGCTCTTCCATGGCTGGCTCTTCTTGCTCGCCGGCATTGGTTTGCTCGCCGGCCCTGGCTGTGGAGCAACCGAGCAAAAGGCGGCAACGCCGCCACCAGGCGATCCCGCGGGCCCGCGCGTGCCACCGCCGACACCGGCGACGCCACTCAGCTCTCAGGCACCCGGCGCCAGCGTAGCCTCGATGCCAAGCGGGCCTCTGCGAGTCATCGCGGGGCGGCAGTACGACGTGCTTGGCTTGGCGGCCGACGCGTCGCACCTCTACTGGACGCGGCGCGGTGATGGCGCTGTCCGACGCGTTGCGATCGACGGCGGAGCTCCGGAGATCATCGCGTCCGGGCAAAACCAGCCGCACGCCATTGCCGTGGTCGGACCCACCGTCTTCTGGACCAACATCGGCAAGTGGCCCAACAACACCCCGGCGGCGGACGGCTCCCTGCAGCAATGGGTCGTCGGAGCGAGCACGCCCACTCAGTTGTCGTCGGGGCTCCGGGGGCCGCTGGCGTTCGCCGTGGACGACACGCACGTGTACGTGGCGCTGATCTACGGGGCGATCTACCGGGTGGCGCGCGCCGACGGGAAAGTCGCGGTCTTCGCGAAAGGGCAGGATAGCCCCCGCGGAATCGCCCTCGATGCGACGCATGTCTACTGGACGAACTTGGGTCGCGTCGGCAGCGGTGGCGCGCTCGCGGTCGCCAGCGGCAGCGTGAATCGCAAGAAGAAGACGGGTGGAGCGCCGAGCGTCCTCGCCGACTCGCAACAAACGAGTGCCGATATCACTGTCGATGGCCAACACGTGTATTGGTTGGCAAGCGGCATCGTTCGCCGCGTTGCAAAGACGGGCGGTGTGGTTGCTGATCTCGCCGCGAGCGGGATCGACAGCCGCGAGAGTCTGCGGCTGGTCGGCGATCACCTGGTCTACAGCCATCGGGGTCGGGTTCGGGCGATGCCAGAGCCCTCAGCGGTGCTCAGAGTTCCCAAATCCGGAGGCAATTCCGAGCTGCTACTTGGCGCCGTGCCGCCCGGGGGACCGAAGCTGTCGAAGCAGGGGCCGTCAGTCCACAGCGAGCCGTGTTTTGAGCCCAGCGCCATTGCTAGCAACGAACGGTTCTTGTTCGTGGCTGATTCCGGTTGTGGCAAGGTGCTCCGCCTCGATCTGTAGCGACACGCATTTCCAGCGCCGGCGATGAGCATCGCTGCACGCGTGCCCCGCGGTCAGACCTCAGCGCGATCGCCGCTGGAAGCAGATTGCCGCGGGATCGGGACACACGCCGTCGGCCAGGTCGCAAAGAAATTTCATATTAATTTCATCTACTTAACTGGGTAGACGGTGGTCCCGATGGGCGTATGCAGGTTCAGTCCAAACGACACTCAGGAGAACCACTCATGCGCACCGCTTTCACTCTAGTCCTTGCCGCCTTTGCCGCTGCCTGCAGCGTGCAGCTCGGCGAAACCGATGACAACAACAGCGGCGGAGCTTCGGCCGCGGGTAGCGGTGGTGGTGGAGCAGGCGGTGCGGGAGGCGCCACTGGTGGCGCGACTAGCGGTGGCACGGGCGGTGGCACGGGCGGCGGTCTGACGTGCGATCCCGGATTCGGAGACTGCAACGGAGACGCGACCGACGGTTGTGAGACCAGCCTGAGCGACAACGATCAAAACTGCGGCGCCTGCGGGCGGAGTTGCCTCGGCGGAGCGTGTTCGCAGACTCAATGCGCTTCGGTGACGCTCACTACTGGCCAAGCCGATCCCGGTGCCATCTCCGTCGATGGCGGACAGGTCTTCTGGATCAAGAACTCACCGGGCGCCGGCGCCGTGATGCGAATTTCTGTCGAGGGAACCAACATCGTCTCCCTCGCGGCTCCGCCAAGTGGGCTTCGTGACGTGATTCACGTCGACAAGGACTATGTGTACTGGGCGCGCCCGGATTGGGCCAACGCGGACAAGCTGTATCGACGCGCCAAAGACGGCCAAGCCGACGAAGAAATGATGTGGCAGGGCGGCACCGTCGGCGAAGTGCGCGACATCGCCGACGACGGCAAGGCCGTGTACGTCTCGCGGAGCACCGGCAGCTACGGAGACATCATGCGGCTCGCCCCTGGAAAAAGCAGCCAGCGTCTGACTGGTGGCTTCGACGGCACTCCGCACCGCTTGGCGGTCGACGACGCGAACGTCTACAGCTACTGGAGCGGGCTGACCAACATCGGTGGTCCCGGCGCTGTGAGCTACATGTCGACGCTTGGGGGCATGCGCGTGAATCTAGCAACCGCACCCCAAGGCGCGCCTGGGCCGGCCATTCAAGACATCGCGCAGAGTGGCGATCAGCTGTACTTCTCTTGGCGGAACGATCCGACGGCCATCAATGTGATGCCGAAGACGGGCGGGACACCGAAGGTATTGGTGAGCGCTCCTGGAATTGTCTACGTGCTGGCCGATTCCAAGCACGTGTATTGGGCCTCGATCGACGCGTCCGAAAACAGCGCACTGCACCGCGTCGCGCTCGACGGCGGCACCCCCGAGACCTTAGCGACCGACGCAGGCGAAGTGGGCGGCATCGCCCAAGACGCCGTCGCCATCTACTGGACTAATCGCACCGCAAGCGCCGTGCGTAAGGTCGCGAAGTAAGCTGGCCCGAGGTAGATTGAGAGTCATGCGCATCACCGCCTTCGCGCTCTTGTTTTCCGCATGCGCAGCGTCGCCACCCGGCCCGACTGCGCCCCATGACCCGGGTGCGCCCTCCGGGCCGACCGTAGTGCACGGCACTGCTGCGGCGCCGCCTGCCGGACCTGCGGCCTCGGATCCGCAGCAGCCGTGCGCGCCGAGTCCCAAGGAGTGCGCGTCGGCCATCGGCTGGATCGGATGCGATGACTGCGACGGGATGGAGTTGGTGACCCGAGACAGTCCGGGGGTGCTCGTGGCCTGCCTCGAGCAGGCGCTGCGATGTGGGCCCGATGCGGCCCTGCGCGCTCGATACGCCGAGCATGGCAAGGAGGTGGTTTGGACCGAGCACTTCTACGTTCGCGCCGCGATCGGATTGGGCAGCCTAGCGCCCATGGGCACCGCCGCGCTTGTGCGATCACGCGCCTGGAGGCTGCCAAGGTCGGCCACACAGTGGGTCGACCGCCAGCTCGGCGGGCCGCGCGGGTTGGTGCCGCCGGCGGGCAATGCGCCGTGTGCCGCGCCGAGTTCGAAGGCGACGCCGGTGCAGTCCGCGCTGCACTGCTTTCGCTCGCGAATCAAGCCGGCGGTGCTGGCTTTGGGTGCTCGCGACGCGCACTACTACTTCGGACGCGACGACTATCGCCTCACGACCTACAAGCTGACGCCCAAGATCCGAGTCGCAGCGTACGATTGGGCGAGCGTGGAGCGAAACCTGAAGCAAGTGCCCGATGTGCTCATGATGCAGCTCACTGCGCTGGGGGATCGACGCGCTGTCACTGCCGACCGTGAGTGGGTGGTCGTGGAGCTCCAACTGCGAAGCGATGACATGCCAGCCGACGGGGACGTCGTGATGTTGTTCGTGATCGATAGCGCCTCGAAAGAGACCGTATTTGCCTATAGTCGGCGTCACTAGACAAAAGCTCGGGAAGAGCCTCCCGCCAGCACACGTATAGTCCGCGCGCCGAGCGTCTCTTTTTTTGCTATTCACGAAAGAACTCTATGAAGTCGAACAGCTACCGCGTGCTCCTTTGCCTGCCCATGATGCTCGCCGCGTGCGGCGGATCCGATGACAGCACGAACGGTAGCGGTGGGGCGACGAGTTCCGGAGGAGCCATCGGTGTGGGGGGCGCGGCAGCGGGAGGCGGAGCAGGTGGCGCGGCGACAGGAGGCAACGCGGGAGCCGCGACGGGTGGCAGCGCCGGAGCCGCGACGGGAGGCAGCGCCGGAGCCGCGACGGGAGGCAGCGCCGGAGCCGCGACGGGAGGCAGCG